>SLDF01000386.1 GCA_007125435.1 Saprospiraceae bacterium | reverse complement strand
TTTTCTGAGTTTAACATATAGTTTTTAAATCACTTCAATATTAGGCAACCTCTAGAAATTATTTTTGAAGAAAAGCTAAACAATCTGTACGAATGAATTATATTTGTATGTATAAAATATTGTCAACTAGTATGAAACATATAGGCACACCCGGTTTGTTCGATGCAGAATTAAGATTACAAGACCTAGCAAAGCTAGGAAATCCTCTTCTAAAGCTAAATCAATGTATTGACTGGACACCATTTCGGCAAAAATTCGATGAATGGAGTCAAAAAGCAGTAAAATCAAAGGCTGGTAGGCCGCCCTATGACAAACTAGTAATGTTCAAAACGCTCATCATTCAAAGCATATATGGGCTAAGCGACGATGCAGTTGAATTTCAAATAAAGGACAGGCTGAGTTTTCAGCAGTTTCTAGGATTGAAGCTATGCGACAGGGTACCTGACGCTAAGACGATTTGGGCATTTAGGGAAAGCTTGAAGACTGACGATGACCACACCCCAGATAAGGTACAAGAATTATTCAATTTATTTCATAATAGATTAGAACAAGTAGGCTTGGTTTTAAATGAGGGTAAAATGGTAGATGCCTCTATAGTGGCAGCACCAAGACCAAGAAACAACAAGAAGGAACATGAGTCTATTAAGGATGGGAAGACTCCTGAAACATGGAAGGATGAGCCAAATAAACTACAACAGAAGGATCTTGATGCTCGATTTACAAAGAAGCATAATAAATCATATTATGGTTACAAGGATCACATAAAAGCAGACACTGTTTCTAAGTTGATTGACACATATACTGTAAGTCCAGCAGACATGCATGATAGTCAAGCACTTCCTGCTTTGCTAACAGATAATGATAAAGGACAAGAGATTTATGCTGACAGTGCATATACAGGCGAACCATGTGAAAACTGCATAGATGCTGCTGGGATGATAAATCAAGTACATGAAAAAGGACATAAAAACAATCCACTTACGGGAGATCAAATCAAGAGCAATAGAATTAAATCAAAGACTCGTGTTAGGGTGGAACACATCTTTGGCATAATGACCAAAAGGCGCCACCTTAGCATGCATATATTTACCAGAGAAATAGAAAGGGTAAGAGTAAAAATAGGTATGATGAATTTATCCTAAAATCTGACAAGAGCCACCTATTTAAGCAAAGCCAATGGGATAGGACTGTCCATGTGAGAAATAAGTGGAGTTTTCCACAAAAAACGACTTAATTACTAACAAAAAAAGCCAATTTGAGAACCGAAATGCAAAAATGAATACAAACCGATTGGTAAGAAATTAGGCCACCCACCACGCTCCACGGTAAATTTTAGCTCAGCTAAATTGAAATAAATGGAAAATGGTATTTTTAGAGGTTGCCGTTAATAAGTTTCTAATGTAAAATCCGCCAACAAGATTTCTAAAATTTAGTCTTTTACAAACTTCGAGGTGAAGTATCCTTTATCTGTTTTTATTTTTAAAAAGTAAAAACCGGGAAGCAGATGCTGAACTGACAAAATGTTGTTATTCAATGGAGTATTACCTAAGATCCGGCCATCTGCGCTCCAAATTTCCGCAATAGCACTTGGAATAGTCACATCCATATCAATGTGAAGGAAGTTATCCACCGGGTTTGGGAATACAGAGATATGGCCAATACTTTTTTCTTCCTCACTAGACAGGACCGTAAGACAATCTTCATGTTCAGTATTGGCCTTATAGACCAACTCACCACTTTCATAATAACAAACAAGCATTTTACTATATGCCATATTGTCCCATAAGTGGCAAGAGGACTTCAACAAATCAAATGGATCGGTCATTCCTTCTATGATGTAATGCGTCGCAGGCGTTGGCCCCACTTCATTACAAAGTGGATGTCCATCAGCAGATACACAACAAACACCCAAGCGGGTACGAGGCTGGCCATCCAACAGATAGACCGTATCTTTCTGAGAGATATATTCAGAATAAAAAGGCCCTAATTCAGCCCGATTGATTACATCATCTACTTCCATCGAAAAGTCAGCTAACAAAAACTCATCGCTTCCATAGAATATAGACCAGATCCGGCCATCACTCTCTCTATAATACCTTGTTGTTTCCTGAATTACATTTCCCGGGTCATCGTAGACATAGTATTCTAGACCAAAATAAACCTGCCCATCCAACTCTATCGGTTCATTCGAAAATGAATACACTCTCAGTTCCTGAGTGTTGAATGTTTTATTCTTATGTAAAATATACCATTCATTATTCGTGTCTATGGTTTGCATAAATGATCCTTGTTGAGCTTCAGTCATAGGTAATGCTGCAATAAATGCAAAACATATAAGGAGTAAATTTTGAGTCTTCATAGGTATTGATATTAATAGGTGGTTTTTAAATAGTAGTAATGGTATACACTGAGACAAGTCAATATTTAGTTGTTACTGATAATCAATGCAATATAATAATTAATTCACAAATTTTAGTCAACCTCTAAAATTATTTTTTAAAGAAAAGCTAAATGATTTACACGAATATATTATATCTGTATGTATAAAGCATGTTATTTAGCATGAAACATTTAGGTACATCTGAGTTGTTCGATGCAGAATTAAGATTACAAGGCCTAGTCAGTTAGTTAATCCGCTTTTAAAACTAGATCAAAGTATTGACTAGACACCATTTCAGCAAAAATTCGATGAATGGAATCAAAAAGATGTTAACTTAAAGACTAGCAGGCCTCCCTATAACAAACTAATTATGTTCAAGACACTCGTTATTCAATGCATGTATGGGCTTAGATACGATGCAGTTGAATTTCAAATAAATGATAGGTTGAGCTTTCAGCATTTTCTAGGATTGAAGCTATGCGATAGGGTTCCTGACGCTGTAACGATTGGGGCATTTAGAGAAAGTCTGAAGTCCGACGATGACCAGACCCTAGATAAGGTACAGGAATTATTCAATTTATTTCATAATTGAATAGAACAAGTAGGATTGGTATTGAATGAGGGTAAAATGGTAGATGCTTCTATAGAGTCACAGTACCAAGGCCAAGAAACAATAAGAAGGAACGTGAGTCTATTAAGGATGGGAGGACTCCTGAAACGTGAGAGCATGAGCCAAACAAACTACAACAGAAGGACCTAGATGCTCGATTTACAAAGAAGCATAATAAGTCTTATTATGGTTACAAGGATTACATAAAAGCAGACACTGTTTCTAGGTTGATTGTCAGCTATACTGGAAATCCGGCGGATATGCATGATAGTCAAGCACTTCCTACTTTAATAACAGATAAAGATAAAGGACAAGAGATTTATGCTGACAGTGCATATACAGGCGAACCATGTGAAAACTGC
>SLDF01000411.1 GCA_007125435.1 Saprospiraceae bacterium | reverse complement strand
GTTTCGTCGTGAGGGTTTAAATCGACGAAGGAGATTCACGAATGCCATAAAAAATATAAAAGCAATATGAGTAAATGGCGAAAAAATAAGTGATTTCGCGAGTGAATCATAGTCTATACTATGGTGAGTAAGCGAAATCAAGCGAAGCGCCTTATTTTGAAGCCATTTGAAGCCGTAATAGAAATGTCTATTGCATAGGCTGGGTTAAACATCATGATCAGCCTATATTCTTATATACATCAGCATCTCGATCCTAGCGGATGCAATAGTTGTAGTTTTACAGCTACTTACACGCCCGATGGGACACGTGTGACTATTTATGCTTCTATTTGCGGTGATGGGAAACTGGACGTCAGGGCCTGTGATGAGCACGGTGATGAGGTATGGGTAAAAGAGATTGATATATTCTGCCAGCCGGAGGATTGTCCATTTAGTGAGCAGGGGGGTGTGGAGTGTTTTAATAGTTAGGATTTATTAGTTTAGAAGGTGGCAAATGCGCAATTCTAAATAAGTCAATTGAGAAAGTACTTTTCGGTGTAGAATCATTATACGAAGTATTAAAACCCGTATCTTTATCTTCCATAATTTAAACCCGCTTTCTATGCCATTTTTGATCATCCTCTGTTTCCTATCCCTTACATCTTGTTGAGCTTGGAAAAACTTGCCACCAAAACACGAAAACAATAAGGCTTCACGAAGGGGTTTGTCGTCGAATGTGGCTGACCAGATGGTTAATAATTGACTTCCTGATTAATTCCAAATATTCAGCTTGGTTTCATTTTGTGAAACTAATTCATTAACTTTACGGTTATAGGTATGAAAGTTCACTTGATAAAGAGACAGACTATTGAATATTATATCTTAAAAAACGTTCGAAGTAAGGTATCCTTTGAGATTTGGTTATCAATAATAAAACGGGTTGACTGAAATAATCCCAGTGATATTATTTCAACTTTCAATAGTGCTGATATTCTGGGAAAAGGTTCTAATCGAGTCGTATTCAATATAGGGGGGAATAATTATAGAATGGTTTGTAAGTATTATTTTGGTGAAACTAGAATCCATTTATTTATTAAGTGGATAGGAACACATGCCGAATATACTTCCCTCTGTAATAATGGTAATCAATATGTGGTAAATGCTTATTGACTAATAGAATAATAACGACAACAATGGACACTCTTAAATACACGATCATTAAAAACAATCACCAATACAATGAGTATTGTGATACCTTGGAGCATCTAATTCACCAAGGCAATCATCAAGACGAAATTGACCTGCTTACGCTATTAATTGAAAAATGGGATGAGGAGCAAAGTACTTTAAGTGATATGGATCCTATTGAAATACTTAGAGGGTTGATGCAAGAGCACAACTTAAAGGCGAAGGACTTGGCTGAATTGCTCAATCTATCAAAAGGGACTATTTCAAAAATATTGAACTACCATAAAGGGCTTTCAAAAGATTCGATCAGAAAACTATCAGAAATATTTAAAGTATCGCAATCTGCTTTTAATCGCTCTTATAGATTAAACGTTCATGAATCAACTCTTTCTTAAAAAACTAAATACCAAGCAGGTAACAGGGTGGGGTTAATCCTCTCCTAATCAATCACCCTCCGTAATTTGTCTCATTAACAGTTACTAATTTTCACTACAACAATTATAACACATGAAGATGAATCACTTACTTCTAAAAAATCAATTCTACTAAACTTGCTATCCGCAATACCCACCCTACATCTGATCGCACAAATACCAAGAGAAATTACCGGCCCCAATGACCCCATAGATTTCACCCAACTACCCAATGTGCTGATTTATATCGGCTGTCCTATTCTGATGGGGATTATTTTCATCTTATGGAGAATATCCAAGAGAAAGAAGAAGGAAGCATCTATAGGTATTGTTGTCCAAGCAACTCAGAAGTTTATTCAAAGGAGGGGAAGTATTATAAAAGAGATTATTGTAAATCTGAATTATAGAAAGAATGAATTTAAATTGTAGACCTTATGTAATAATTACGATTGCAGTAATTCTATTTGTATCATTCTGTTTTGGACAAAACCTTATAGTAGACCCCGGATTTGAAGACCTGCAATTTATCTATGAAGGTCAAGATACATTGTACGAATATACCCATTGGAAATCGCTAACGATAAAAAGGAAAGTTTCCAAGTTTGGCTTTCCTAAACATTCAACATATAAAACGTTTTTACAGTCTGAAAGAGTAAAAGATGCCTGGAAACCTTACGATGGCGACTCTCAATTAGTACCCTATGTGCTTCATAAACAAAATCTCTATCAAACAAAACTTGCAAACCCTTTAGTCGTAGGGCAGGAGTATAAAGTGAGTTTTAAGTATAGAGTTATTGCCTATTATATCCCTAAAGAAAAAGTTGCATTAACTATAAATCATAAAATAGGTGGGAGATTTTCTATAAAAGACTATGCCAAAAATGACACTATAGGTCAATCAAATACTACCGAATTCAAGCAACCACCACATTTTAAAATCTCAAGCTACCATCCTGACAGCTTGTATAATTGGGTGAATTATGTGTATTACTTTGAAGCAGATTGGCCTTATGCGTATTTAACTATTGGCAATTTTATTCCTATTGCTAATTCAATTGCAGAGGGTAACCATCCAATGAAAGCAATAAGTTTTCGCATAGACGATGTATCAGTCGAACCGATTAAAATTACAGATGATCAGTTACCAAAAGAGTCTGATCTATATGTACCAAAAGGTGATACTACCTCATCAGCTTCCTCCAGTATTAATTTTGACAAAGGTCTAAAAATTGATTCGATTGCTAAAGCCTATTATCAATGGATATCAAAAGCTGAAAATACGGTTATAAGTGCGCAATTAGACTCTAGCTATAATTATTATCATCTTGCTTTACAGCTTAAATCCCCACCCTTCAAAGATTATCGTAATGCAACTAATGTTGCTAATAAATTATCCAAGTCACACCATCGATCATTTTCTGATAGTCTACCGCAGTTCAAAAACACAGGGAAAACCGATGAAAAATCTTCATACCAGATAGATTCCATTTTTCAATTAGACCAATTGACAAGGTCAAATAATAATAACATCGGTTTACAAGATTCATCGAATTACTTATTCCTGAAGAATTTATTCAGTACTAAAACTCTATCCGAGGAGACAATAGGGTTTAACAATATGCAAAACCTGATTACTATCTTATTACATTTATCCAGGTATCCGCACTTCAATAACTTACTTATAATAATGTATAAAGATGTATTAAAAGGCAACTTCGACAATCGTCAATTTGCAAGTTTGGTGGACTCCTATTACAGCAATATCATCAGTGG
>SLDF01000122.1 GCA_007125435.1 Saprospiraceae bacterium | reverse complement strand
CTCTAAGCTCCAGATGATTTCAGGAGATATTAGATGTAGCCTGGTGATTGAACAAAATCAAGCAAAGCGCCTTATTTTGAAGCCATTTACTCACGCTATTTTGTTTTCTTTATTTGTGTTCATGAATCTCCTTCGTCGATTTGAAGCCGTAATACCAGTCTGCTGCCATCGACAGGTGGCGGGCAGGGATTTTCTAATTCTTAAATCGAGTTAATCCAAATGCAGACCCTTTAACACAAAAACAAAACTGTTCAGAAGCATCCTTAGAGGCGTTTGTGATACCAAATTCTTCCTCTTTAGTCTAGCCAATTTATTCGTTTAACCCCCAGAAAAAATAAGTGATCCAATTCTCCTAACCTGATTGACATGTCATTTCCTGTTCAAGAAGCACCTGAGAGTTGTCCGGGTATCGTTCCTCCAGAGCCTGATGATAGACATCCTCTTGTAAGCTGCTCCCTTAGCACATCAGATGATGTAAGAGAGCTATATCGTGAATTTTATGATGAATGGCTGGCTAAAGTCACTCTACATGAATACGACACTACACACTTATGGTATGACAAGTTAGCATCAGTTGTGAATGTTTCACTTAATACACCATCACTGAGTAATGTTTGTAAACACATGATAAATGAATCGAGAACGTTCAGAAATGAACCCGTACTTCTATTAGAGGGTAATGATGAAGCGATTTCTGTTATAGATCATTCTGACCAAATATCAGTTTTTCCCAATCCATTTTACAACCAAATAAATATATCCGGATTGGAGGGGGATAGCGATATTATTATTAGAGGTGCATTAGGAAGAATCATTTACCATGGAAAATCTATAAGTGAAAGCCATATTATTGAGACGACAAATTGGAAGACTGGCATGTATTTTACAGAGATACATAGTGACAAAAATGATAAACCAAGTATGATCAAAGTAGTCAAAAACTGATGGATTACAAGTCAGAAATACCGATACAGGGTTTTCTATTCCCAAATAAATTTATTTGTTTCTGGCGTGCTATAAAGTCTTCGATCTTTCGCGTGAGGGATCGAAGCGGATACAAGCACTCACTGAATGGACTGTAGTTACACTGATGTGGGGGCGACCAACGGAAGCCAACCACCATCAGTAGTGGCTACCCATCTCAGGGAGTGGACGTATGAGCGCAGAGCCCGACTTCTCCCTCCACAAAGGTTTGTGGAGGGAGAAGGCACGCCATATCTCTTAGACATCAAGCCTTTTTCAAATAAGACCCATCTTTTATGGGCTAATTTGTATGCATTGACTTTCGATATGAAGAATCGTATATTTGTGCCTTTATAATCGAAGTAGTAAATTAAACCCGGGTTGTGCATGAGAAATTCTATTGAAATCGGGCACAAAAGCTGAAATTTAATGATTGGACGTCTTTATTTGATACCCGTACCGCTGTCAGAAGGGGCTGTGAGCAGCTTGTCGCCGGATATATCGTCTATCTTGACAAATCTGAAATATATAGTAGCAGAGCGGGCCAAAACAGCCAGACGCTGGATCAAACTCATCTGCCCTGACGTCCACTTGCCATCTATCCATATTTTTGAACTCGACAAGCATGGTGATAATCCGAAGCTAGAAGCCTTCTTAAAGTCGTCTGATGGTAATGTAGGCTTCATGTCTGAAGCGGGCTGTCCCGGTATTGCAGACCCCGGTGCTCATACAGTGTCGATAGCGCATAGGTTAGGATGGAAGGTCATTCCTCTAGTGGGACCGTCCAGTATCGTGCAGGGATTGATGGTATCGGGCTTTTCCGGTCAGCATTTTTCTTTTATAGGGTATCTGCCTCAGCAAAAACCTGCGCTGAAAAAAGCGTTGAAAGATGTAGAAAATACATCTCAGCGAGACAAGTCCACCATCATATTCATAGAAACCCCATACAGAAATCAATCACTTTTAGAAACTATCCTTCAAACATTGAAGCCCATGACTCGTTTATGTATTGCAAGAGACATCAATGGTAGTGAAGAATGGAGCTTTAGCGGTACAGTGCAAACATGGCGAAAGATGAAAATACCCGATCTGCACAAAAAACCATCAGTCTTTTTGATCGCAGCCTACTTAGACCAGTGAATAAAAAATAATTACAGCATATGACAACTCAAATACAATCTCCGGAGCTTGATCTGGACTTCATGAATAAAAGGGGGTTTCTGAATATTCCTGTTGATCCTGCCCTGGATCTTGAGTATGAAATAGAGCGACTCAAAAAGGAGAAGAATGCCGTGATATTGGCGCATTATTATCAGGAGTCGGAGATTCAAGATGTCGCAGACTATATAGGAGATAGTCTGGGTCTAAGTCAGCAAGCCGCGAAGACGGATGCAGATATTATAGTGTTTGCCGGGGTGCACTTCATGGCTGAGACGGCCAAGATGCTCAATCCGGAGAAAAAAGTCTTGCTTCCAGACCTTAAAGCTGGATGTTCTTTGGCGGATTCCTGTCCACCTCATTTGTTTAGGAAGTTCAAAGCGCAACACCCTGACCATATCGTTGTATCTTATATCAATTGCACAGCAGAGCTAAAGACATTGACAGATATATGCTGTACATCCACTAATGCTGTACATATCATAGAGAGTATCCCCAAGGACCAACCCATCATATTTGCCCCGGACAAAAATCTCGGAAAATACTTGATGAAAAAGACCGGAAGGGATCTCCTTCTGTGGGATGGCGCCTGTATGGTGCATGAGATTTTCTCAAAAGAAAGAATTACAAAGCTCAGACTGCGACATCCGGATGCTAAGTTAATTGCCCACCCTGAGTGTGAAGAGATCATACTAGATGCAGCAGACTACATAGGTTCGACAACGGGTCTGCTCAACTATACCATCAATAGCGATGCCAATACCTTTATCGTGGCGACAGAGTCAGGCATACTCCATCAGATGGAAAAAAGATCGCCCCATAAGACATTCATACCGGCACCACCAAATAACAGCTGCGCCTGCAATGACTGTCCTCATATGAAGCGCAATACAATGGAGAAGTTATACAATGCCATGACATATGAGCTACCCGAAATCATTCTTGAAGACTGGATCATTGAAGAAGGTCGAGCTTGTATTGATCGGATGTTGGAAATTTCAGCTAAAGCAGGGCTTTAGTCGGAGCCTTTCCGGATTTTGTACTTGGTTAAACCCGAATTTTAAGAGTTCATAAAACTGACAAAAAAGAGCTAACTTTTTTGACAAATCAAGGGTCACTTATTATTTCTGCGGAGTAGGTTTAAAATTACTCAGGTAAGAAAATAGACTTACAAACAGTGTAAATCTATACGAGTGGAGTTTGCTTAAGGCTTTTGGCTGTTTTTTTTTTTGTCATACTTTTTT
>SLDF01000369.1 GCA_007125435.1 Saprospiraceae bacterium | reverse complement strand
TCCTTCATTATTTGCTTGACATTTTTAATGATGATCAGGAGAAGCTGAGCCAGAGACGGCTCAGTTCCTTCGTTATCAGATTGACATTTAGTCAATCTGATTGCTTCGCACCACTCAGTCATGCACCGTTCAGTCATCCTTTCAGGGTATGTTAATTTGATGTTTTTTCTCGATGGGCGTTGCCCATCGCTTTGGTGTTGCGCCCTTTCAGGTCTTGGGTATTAGGTTGTCGATAATCTAAAAGAAATATTTAAGGCAAGAATAGGTTTTGGCTAAGTGTTTTTCTTCTGTGTCTTTGCTTTATGATGTTGTGTTTTGAAGGGGCACTCATGTTCTTATCTGCAATGTTTTCCTGATCTATTTCTCAAATGCCCTGAAGGGGCAAGACACCGCAGCGTCGGGCATCGCCCGACTTCTGAGTCGACATATTAATCTCACCCTGAAAGGGTGAAACACAATGCCTGCTTAGGAATTGACACCTCATTATTAAATTATTTAATGGCGTTATATTTCTTTGCCTTTTTTTTGAATGGTGTTTTTCAATATTATGAGCCCATTTCAAAATATCGTTTTTTTTGGTGATGCATCAGTGATGTGGAGTGGGTCACGAGCGTATGCGAGTGAGTCCGTAGGACCGAGCGAATAGCGAGCCCCGAAACGTAACGACCCGAGGACAACAGGACGAGGGTGATGCCCAAAGCAACAAAATGAAATTCACCCTAAATAAACTCACATTAAAAACAGACAATAAAACGTGAACCATCACAAAGCTTAGATTGTACACACTTGCTGTTAGGTTTTATTTATTAAACAGTAATGATTACTTTCGCCATCCGATAGCTAAGTCTATCTTTTGCCTTAATAAAGCAGGGAATAATGGTTAATGTGTAGCGCGAATTGTGAAAGAGGGTGAGCAGTAAAAACCTCTTCAATTAATGGATCAGCCAGTTAAGCTGTTGGATAAACTTGAATGAAGCATCGGAAATTCGTAATGAGGGTATAAAGCGTACAGGTTAATCAATCACCAGTATAAAAATGAGTATTCATGATTAAAAAATATACAATTGAAAGGACGTTTGAGCTTGAGTGTGGTCAATCACTGGAGAATGTCGACGTTGCATACATGACTTTAGGCAACATGAATGCCTCTTGTGACAATGTAATCTGGGTCTGTCATGCGCTGACAGCCAATGCCGATCCCGAAGAATGGTGGCCGGGTTTGGTAGGTAAGCAAAAGCTTATTGATCCTGAGCAGTATTTCATTGTTTGTGCCAATATTATTGGCTCATGTTATGGGTCTACATTTGCAGGGAGTTTAAAGCCGGGCAAAGACAAGCCTTATGGTGCTGACTTTCCTCTGCTTACAGTCAGGGATCAGGTGCGAGCATTGGATGCTCTTCGCAAACATCTGGAGATAGAACGAGTGAAAATGTGTATCGGAGCCTCTCTAGGCGGCCAACAGGTAGTAGAATGGGCCATTTCTAATCCGGGTGTCTTCGATAAGATATGTCTGATTGCTACCAACTGCAGGCATTCGCCATGGGGCATTGCTTTTAATGAAGCCCAGCGCATGGCAATCGAGGCAGACGATACGCTATACTCGGGCAAAGAGGAGGCCGGGTGGAAGGGTATGGCAGCCGCAAGGGCTATCGCTATGCTGTCATATCGCAATTACAAGACCTATCAATACACCCAAATGGACGAGAGTGAAAAGATCGACCATTTTAAGGCTGTTAGCTATCAGCAATACCAGGGCGAAAAGCTCTGTAAGCGTTTCCATCCTCTGGCTTATTTGACCCTGAGTAAAATGATGGATGCTCATAATGTCGGTAGGGGCAGGGGTGGTACGGCGGCAGCATTGAGCCTCATACGAGCACAGACCCTGGTGATAGGTATAGAGTCCGATATATTATTCCCCTTGATAGAGCAGGAGTATCTGTCCAGAAAGATACCCAATGCTTTCTTAAAGGTCATCAACTCAAAATTTGGACATGATGGCTTTTTGATAGAGTACGAATTATTGACAGATATCATTGGTGAATTTCTTAGTGAAAGTTAGATAATTGCCACTGAAGGACGACAGATCGCTTTATCTATACGTTAATACAGTAGCCTTATACATTACTTGATTACGTCAACCATTTACGCCTCAGGTCGTAAAAAAATAATTACATTTGCTTTCTAAACCCTAGAAAATATGTCAGTAAAAGTCGAAGCACTTACTAAGATCTATGGTCAGCAAAAAGCTGTTAATAATATCACCTTTGAAGCACACAAGGGTGAAATACTTGGTTTCTTAGGACCAAATGGAGCAGGTAAGACAACGACAATGAAAATCATTACTGGTTTTCTCTTACCATCATCAGGTACAGTAGATGTCTGTGGTATCAATGTCTTAGACAACCCTATTGCAGCCTCTTCAAAAATTGGCTATCTACCGGAAAACAATCCCCTTTACCTGACTATGTATGTCAAAGAATACTTGTCTTTTACAGCCGGACTTTACAAACTTAAAAACGCTAAACAGCGTGTGGCTGAAATGATTGAGATGACAGGTCTTGAAAAAGAGCAACACAAAAAAATCGGTCAATTATCCAAAGGGTACAAACAAAGGGTAGGACTTGCTCAAGCCATGATCCACGACCCGGAAGTACTCATATTAGATGAACCGACATCTGGGCTTGATCCTAATCAGCTGGTCGAGATACGAGGTTTGATTCAGTCTCTGGGTAAGGAAAAAACGGTTATATTCTCTACACATATTATGCAAGAAGTGCAGGCATTGTGCAATCGCGTGATCATCATCAACAATGGCGAATTGGTTGCCAATGACCCGATTGATCAACTGGAGAGCAGGATCAGCGGCTTCTCTAAGATAATTGTCGAGTTTGACACAGAGATTGATATTAATACACTCAGGTCAATGCAGGGGGTAAAGCAAGTCGAAGTCTCGCCCGATAATAAAAACAAATTTACATTGACTTGCCAATCAGATATGGATATCAGACCCGCTATCTCAAAAGCAGCTCGCGAAAACGATTGGACCATCCTGGAATTGCAAAAAGAAAGTTTTTCAGTAGAGAAAGCATTTCAGTTTTTGACCAGTTCTGCTAGATAATTTTGAGTGGGTTTTATTTAGTTGTTTTGGGCATCACCCTTCACTTCGTTACGGGTCGCTTTTTAGAGTCTGAAAATAGCCATCTTAATGATCCCAAGTCTTGCTCTTTTGATCGATATCTTCGAATAAAAATACTTACGGAGTTTGGCTACCCTTGATGCCATCTTCAAAGTCTAGACCGCTGTACTGCTTGATAATTTTACTTTATACTTCCTGCTTCATCGGTCGCGTAGCACTTGAGGCTATGC
>SLDF01000244.1 GCA_007125435.1 Saprospiraceae bacterium | reverse complement strand
TGTTACAATACTCCATTCCATTGACACCGTCATAATCAGAAGTCCATACTTTGGCAAAACTTTGACCTGTGATACTATTTGTATAAGTTTGAGCCCCACCTGCCGTTACATTAGGGTCTGCGCCTCCAACAATGTTTTCACTTGTTTTTATTTTTAAAACATTAAACCTTTTTAAACTCATCATAATATTAAATTTTATTTATTCACCCCCTCTATCCACGGGTTCAGGGAATATCCCGGAAGCAGTTCTTCATAGTGTGCACCCATTGAAGTAATGCTTCGGTTCAAAGATAGAGTGTGTTTGTCCGGCAATCTCGGACAAACTGAGAATAATATAATATTTTTTTGGAACCGCCCCTTATTTTACTTTTGTCTACAAAGCCTATGGCTAGTATTTTATCCTCTTCGTAATAGTACGCTGAACGTACGCGACAATATTGTATCTCTGCACCCATGGATTTCATACAATCTAGTAGCTCATATACACTGCTTCGGCTTATTCCAAGTTTCCGGGCTAATTCTTCTGCTGATCCGGTTGCTTTCATGCGGATTAGCTGATCGACTCGCTCTATAAGTCTTACTTTTTCTAAAAAGGTCATAGGGTAGGGTTGTTAATGAGGTTAAGAAATTGATCGAAGATTCTTGTCAGGATGGATCGGTCTTCTGTGATGATATCGACGCTTGCTCCATCCAGTGCTTTATAGGTTAGCCTATTACCGTAGGTGGTCACAAGGTCAGCAGGTAAGTATATTTGTAACTCATATTGCGACCGACCTTCCTTATCCAAAAATGGGGTTTGGGATATGAAATTGACTTGAGACTCAATTACACCCCATTGTTTATAGGGGTAAGCATCGAACTTGATGATGGCTCTACTGTCCCTCTCTACACGAATCATCTCCTGTGTTGGGATGAATACTCTTACAAACTTATCTGTAATTGGATCGGGTAGAATGGTGAAGAGGGCTTCTCCTGCTGATATAAATTTTCCCTGAACTATTTCCGGATAAAAGCCCAGGATACCTTCCTTCTGAGCCATTATGAGATGCTGCTGTTCCCAGAGTGTGATTTGGCCATTGAGGTGTAAGATGTGTTCCTTGATTTTTATTTTGAGGCTAAGTATTCTTTGAGTCCTTTCTTCCCGAAGTCTGAATGATTCTTGGTGGATCTGATTGATTCTGATTTCGTTTTGCAATAAACTTTGATTCGTATTGTTTAGACTTTTTTCATATTGTATGACAGATAGCTTAGAGCGTTCATGATCCATATCTGAAATCACTTTATCCGTCCAGAGCTTGTCCTGTCGTAGTTCATCTTTGTGAACATATTCGAGTTCTTTTTGCTGCAAGGATCGGTCTGCATGAATGACCTTTTGTAAATGCTCTATATACTGTTGTTCTTTTTCCAAAGCATTGATTTGTTTGAATGTGATTTGTTGTGCCATTTCCTGACACAATTCATCAATCATCAATTGCAATCGGCTGTATTCGCCCTGTAATGTACCCAATAGCCAATCCTTTGAAAGAAGCTCTTTTGGGCAAATGTTTTGTGAGAGGCGTGAGTCCAGTTCTTTTAGTGCTGATTTAAATGCTTTTATGTCATCCAACTTGGCACTATTGAATAGGTATGCTACTGTAGCACCTTGTTTGATGAGGTCTCCTTCTTGAAAAAACAAGGAATCAATCACTCCTGTTATAACCGCATGATGAGAGACCGGGGGCTGTGCTGTTGTCATCACACCTATAGCAGACACTTTATCGGGATATGCAATGTAATGGGCTAAAAGTAAAGCAATGATAGAGAACAAACCAATGAGGGATATGCCACTTCTTAATATCCACGAAGGTGGATTGCCAATGAGATCATTGATTGATTGCTGATGTACGGGAGGAGTTGAGGTCAGGGGCATCTTTTATGTTGTTTAAGGTGAAAATAATATAATATTAAGTCGATATATTGCTTGATTTCAAATTTTAACATTTTTAATGATCGTTTTGTCTTTCAACCCGGATTATGCATTGGAAATTCGTAGTGAGGCTTAAAATGGCGAAAAAATAAGTGATTTTGTGAATGAGCCATAGTCACTTCTACGGTGATTGAACAAAGTCAAGCGAAGCGACTTAGTTTGAAGCCATTTTTTGCCGTAATAGATTTTCTAATGCATAATCCGGGTTCAAAGGCCTAATAGCTATCCATCACCTAGTTCCAGTTGATTTTTAACCAATGTATAGTAATATCCTTTTTGCTGCACCAATTCATTATGTGTTCCTTGCTCTACTAGTGCTCCTTTGTCCAGTACAATGATCTGATCTGCATTTTTAACTGTACTCAATCTATGAGCCACTACAACGGCTGTTTTCCCTTGCAGAAATAAGTTCATATTCTCCATGATAACCTTCTCATTATTAGCATCGAGGGCATTTGTAGCTTCATCAAAAAATAAAAACTCAGGATCTTTATATACAGCCCTTGCTATCAATAACCTTTGTTTTTGTCCCTGACTGATTCCATTCCCTTTAGCTCCGATACGGGTTTGAATGCCCAATGGTAGGTTGTCCATGAAGTCATGCAAATTGGCCGTTTCTATCGCCTTTTGGACCTTATGCATCTTTGTATAGTCATCGCTCTCGGCAATATTATTAGCAATGGTATCGGAGAAGATAAATCCATCTTGCATGACCACGCCGCAGTGCTCTCGCCATATTTTTTGATAAATTTGGTCAAGAGCCGTTACACCTACTTTAATTCTTCCTGAAGTGGGTTGATAAAAACCCAGCATCAATTTTATTAAGGTGGTCTTACCACTTCCACTTGCTCCGACTATGGCCGTGGTCCGACCTCTGGGTATGGTAATATTAATATCTTTAAGCACAAGATCGCTTATTCCGGTATATCTGAAGGAGAGGGACTCAATGACTAAATCACCTGAGGGTATAATGTTGACTCTTTCTTTGTTTTCCTCTTCTTCATCAGAACTGTTATGTATTTCACCCAAGCGCTCCAAGCTAATAGAGGCGTCTTGTGCAGCTCTGACAAAGCCCACCAATTGATTCAATGGCCCATTCAACTGTCCTATGATGTATTGGATAGCTAGCATCATGCCCAATGTCATCTGCCCATCCAAAACAGCCTTGGCCGCAATGAACGTGATGAAGATGTCTTTTATTTGCGTGATGGCGGCTGTACCGGCATCTTGGTATTGACTGATGGCCAAGCTTTTCATCTGTGACCTGAATAATCTAGCTTGTATGCCTGCCCATTGCCATCTGCGCTTAAACTGACTTCCTTGCAGCTTGATCTCCGGCATACCTTGAATAATCTCAATCAGTGCATCCTGACTGTCTGCCATTTCCTTGAATGCTTTGTGGT
>SLDF01000035.1 GCA_007125435.1 Saprospiraceae bacterium | reverse complement strand
TTTATGGCATTCGTGAATCTCCTTCGTCGATTTTAACCCTCACTACGAAACCCTAATGCATAATGCGGGTTAAATTTTGTTGCTTTGGGCATCCCCCTTCGGGTCGCTACGATCCGTGGCTCACTATTCGTTCGGCCTCGATTTCGCTAAGGCTACATCGAGTCTGGCTGCGCATTCGCTTCGCCACCACTCCACATCGCTGATGCATAATCAGAAAAACGACATATTGGATTGATCCCATATTGATTGATAAAATAGATGAATAAATGGTGTTGATTTTACTTATTTGAACTATTTTGGTACAAATAGATAGTCTTTAAACTACTTATTATGACACTTTGAGCTTTCTTTTGTTTTTCTTGTCAAGTCGTGATGTTGGTGTCTTGATGTACTAGCTCCTTAGTCTGAGCTCATGGTTTGGTTTTTTTGCGTATTATTAGCATCACTAAAAAAAATCCATTCAGGCCTTAACATACATAATTGTTTGTTTTTTTAGGCTTGCATCAGCGATGCGTAGTGGGTCGCGAGCGAATGCGAGTGAGACCCGTAACGAGGTGGAGGGTGATGCCCAAAGCGAAAAAATGGAATACCCCTTTTTAAGTGTTGATGAAGCGCATTTTTGCTGAAAAATTGTGTGGTATAGAAGGATAGTACATAAATATGTTTTTATCAATGGAAGGGGTTTTAAATTAAATGGCATGAAAAGATTAATGTTTACATTCTTAATCGTTGTGATCGGTCTTAGTGGTCAGGCACAGAGCACGCTTGACTCCCTATATTCTGTTTGGCAAGATACCGACCGATCAGACTCCAGCCGTGTATTTGCCTACAAAGAGTACATCTGGAATGGCTATCTGTTTTCGGACACCGACAGTGCAATTATTTTAGCGGAAACAATGCACCGTTTTGCCGAAGAACACGATTATATGATTGCCGAGTATCAATCTTACACACTTCAGTCGATCGCATATAACATTCTGGGTAATTTCTCCAATTCCGAGGATTACATCCAAAAAGCTTTAGCCGGTAATGTGGCGATCGGCTATCTCCCCGGCGCCTCGGAATGCCATATTGTGATCGGTGTAAATTACGATGAGCAAGGCTTATATCCACAAGCTTTGGAACAGTATCACAAAGCCCTATCCATAGATGAAAAAATTGATAATAAAGAGGGTATGGCGATGAGCCTAAATAATATCGGGAACATTTACTTAACACAAGACAATCTCACCGATGCACTTGAATACTACGAAAGGGCCCTGTTGATAGACGAAGAGCTCGGTGTCAAGCAAGGCATCGCCACAGAGTTGGTCAATATAGCCAGCATCCTTACAACACAAGGAGATTCCACCCGCTCTCGTGAGCACTACGAAAGGGCGTTGAAGCTATATGCAGAAGTTAAAGATATGGATGGCATGGCTTCGGTGAATATGCGCCTTGGCAATATTCATTTTAATCAAAGAAGCAATGAGATTGCGTTGGAATACTATGAAGAGGCACTGGCGATTTACAAAGTACTTGGCAGTAAAACCGGATATGCCACAGTCATGACTAACATCGGCGACTACTACCGTAGCCGTGGGAAATTAGACCGCGCCATAGATTTTTGTAAAAAAAGCCTGGCTCTTACAAAAGAAATCAATAGCCTTTATGGACAAAGAAAGGCTTGTAAATGCCTATACCTCGCCTACAAAAAGGCTGGAAATACCACGAAAGCACTTGGCTATTACGAGGACATGATCACGCTCAGAGACAGCATAAATAGCGATGAAAACATCAGGAAGCTTACAAGCCTTCAAATGCAGTATGATTTTGACAAGAAGGAAGCTGAAACTAAAGCCGAGCAGGAGAAGAAAGACGCTCTGGCTAAGCAGGAATTGAAGCGTCAGAAGCTGGTGCGCAATAGTTTCATGGGGGGCTTTGCAGTGGTATTTTTATTTGCCGGTATTTTCTTTGCACAGCGCAACCGTATCGGGAAGGAGAAAAAGCGCAGTGACGAATTACTGCTTAATATCCTGCCGGAAGAAGTTGCAGAGGAATTAAAAGTCAAAGGAAGTGCTGATGCTCAAATGATTGATGAGGTCACGGTCATCTTTACCGACTTCAAGGGCTTTACCGCTATGAGTCAAATGGTCACACCGAGAGAATTGGTGGCTGATTTACACGCCTGTTTTTCTGAATTCGATCGCATTTGCAAAAAGTACGACATCGAAAAAATTAAGACTATTGGTGATGCTTACATGGCTGCAGGTGGTCTACCGACGCCTAATAAAACCCATGCGAAAGATGTAGCCCGTGCCGCCCTGGAAATGGCTGAAGTTGTAGAAAGGGGAAAGGCGCGTAAACAAAAAGCAGGGCTTCCCTTTTTTGAAATACGTATCGGTATCCATACAGGCCCTGTAGTAGCCGGCATTGTGGGTGTTAAAAAATTTCAATACGACATATGGGGCGATACAGTGAATACCGCTAGCCGCATGGAGAGCCATGGAGCACCGGGCAGGGTGAATATTAGCCAAAGCACATACGATCTACTCAGCAAAGACCCTGATTTCGTATTTGAAAGCCGTGGTAAGATTCAAGCCAAGGGCAAAGGGAAAGTCGAGATGTATTTTATTTCTAAGAGTTAAGACTTCTTGTTTTAGTTCCTTAAGTGAGCAGGAGGTTAGAGTTTCTTGGATAGACCCTTCAACCACTGAAGGCGTTTTGACCCTATCCCCATTGTGTCTTTTAATTTAATCTATGTCACAGGGTGAACTCATCTCCTTTTTTTGATGTGACAAAATGAATGACCTCTAATGCCCTATTAGACTATAAGTTTCCCAACGCTTCATGCTGATTTTTAGTAATAATATTGTAATTTTATTTTATGAATGTGTCATGGAAGTTTCTAGTGCACATTACAACCTTTACCGCAACCTCGATCGCATGCATCAATAAAACCCTAAGAACTATGGAATTACGTCTATTCATCTTGTCGTTATTAGTGTATTTAAGTTTGCCTGTATTGGGTCAAAACCCACTTCCACCTAAACCACCAAGCGATTTTAATGTGTATCAAATCCATTCTGGTCATAGTCTTACAGATCCACTATTTCATCCTCACTGGCCTGGCCAGTATGTTAATCTCATGACTGAGGTTCTTGGTACATGGGCATTTGACTATGTTGGAAAGTCTACCATACCGGGTTCAACTCTGAAGTGGAGGTGGGAAAATCCAACTGATCCTGATGCCAGACACGATATAGGGGACTGGGAGTTGCTATCCATCACAGAGCGTGTACCCGTATGCTATGAGGGCGGTGGTACGCAGCAGTGGTATTTGGACTGTATTGATGAGCAAAGAGAGTACTTATCTATGTTTGTCAATAATGCTTGGGAAAATGG
>SLDF01000050.1 GCA_007125435.1 Saprospiraceae bacterium | reverse complement strand
GTGGTGCGTGGTGCTTTGGTTGACACACTTTTTTGAATAGACTCACCTGATTCCAGATTAAAGATGGATCCAAGCCTCAGCGAGGCGACATCATAATAGCGCAGGGCGTCAGCCCTGGGTTTGCATATTTAGTACCAAATGTTTTGGCACTATTTTTGCGCTGAAAGAAGCAAAAATCGTGACAAAACAACTCGACCGAACTTCCCAAAAAAACTTGAAAGCCTTCAGTCGTCTTCAAGCCTAAACAGCGGAGAGCACGGAGTGCTTGTAGCGTAAACAGCCCGTAACACGCAACCCGCAACACGCAACTAGTTACTGCCCATGAGACAGTCAGGAATACAAGCGAATAGCCCGACCCGTAGGGTCACGCCCAAAAAACCACACTCTTAATTCTAGAATATCAATTGAAAATAATGCGCCTGTTGATCTGAATGAGTATCCATGATATGAGGATGATCGATAGTGAGCTCGCCGGCATGATGATGGCTGCCAGGAGTGGGGTCAGGACGCCATTGAATGCGAAATATATGCCGAGGATGTTGTAGATCAATGAATAGCCGAGGCAGAATGCAATGATCGTTCGAGAGCGACGTGTAAATGCCACAAACCGATGCAGCTGAGGCAATAGATCTGCGCGCAATATGGCATCACTTGCCGGTGTAAAGCTGTGCACTGAGTTGGCCACGGCAATGCCAAAGTCACTTTGGCGGAGCGCTCCGGAGTCATTGAGCCCATCGCCAATCATGATGGCTTTTTTGTTGTCTTCCTGAAGGGATTTTATAAGGTCTAGCTTTTGCTCAGGGAGCTGATTGAAAAGCATATTGGTACGCGATGCCGTCATCTCTTCGAGGGTGGCTTTTTCGTGGTCTATATCTCCGCTGATTATCCAGGTCTCTGCATACTGCTGTATGTCTGCAAACATCTGCCGTACACCCTGCCTGTAGCGTTGCTTGATAAAGTAAGTGCCGGCTATCTGCCCGTCGATACAGATATGTACCCGGCTTCCACTGCGGTCTGATATCGGCCGAGTGTCTTTGACGAGGCCAACCATTGCAGAGCTCCCTACTTTGATGGTCATACCTAGAACCTGCCCTTGCACGCCTCTGCCATGCAGTTCTTTGAAGTCCGTCACAGTAATCTCGGAAGTATCTTCATCAATGTGCCTGGAAATGATTTGGCTCATCGGATGAGCCGACCGCTCAGTCAGGGCTTTGATGGCGGCTTTTTGGTCGGTCGTCAGCACTGCGCCGTCAAATGTCACCACATGGTCTCGCGGATCTGTGATCGTGCCGGTCTTATCCAGTACGATAGCATCCGGTCCTGATAACACCTCCAGAAAACCTGCGCTCTTGATAAAAAAGCCCAACTTTGAAAAAATATTCAGTACAAATCCATTGGTAAAAGACGAGGTCAACAATATCGTACATGGACATGCTATGATGAGCACTGCTGTTACCGTATTGAGAACCATAGAAGTGTCATATATCGTCCAGTACACACCTGTAAATATGGCTACCAAGATGACTAACCAGGTAAAGAAGTGGGATATATTATCCAGCCATTGATCACGGCGCTCCTTCTCTTCGGAGAATATGTCTTTGTTCCACAGGCTGGTCAGGTAGGATTGGGATACCGGGCGGAGTAGCTGTACCTCTACGCGCTCACCTACCAGTCTGGCGCCGGCATATATGGTCTCTCCGGCCTGCTTCTCGACAATATCAGACTCACCAGTCACGAAGCTGTAGTCCAGATAAGCCGTTCCTTTGACCAGCACGCCGTCAGCGGGTACCAGTTCCTCATTGCCTACGCGTATGAGGTCATTCTTGACAATATCATTGAGGCTTTTGGGCTGAAAAGAGGTACCGTCAAACACCGGCACTGCCAGCGGAAAATAAGACTTATAATCCCGCTCAAACTTAAGCGAATCATAGGTCTTATCTTGCAAAAAACGCCCGATCAGCATGAAGAAAACAATACCGGTCATCGAATCGAAATATCCCGGCGCTCCATGTACCACCACCTCATATACAGACCGCCCAAATGTCACCGCCACAGCCAGCGCTATGGGAAAATCAATATTGAGCAAACCCTGCCGCATAGATGCCCATGCCGAATGAAAAAATGATCCCGCAGAGTAAAACACAACCGGAATCGACAGCAGCAAAGCAATATATCTAAACCACCTGTCCAGGTCGTGCGCCTCTGCATTGTCAGCACCCAGATACTCCGGAAAGCTCAGCAGCATGATATTGCCAAATGCAAATCCGGCTACAGCCAGCTTGATGATGGTGTCTCTACGAGGCTTTGACTTCTTCTCGTTGTCCATATCCTCCAGACTGAGATACGGCTCATAGCCGATGCGACTCAGCCACTCTACCACCTCCCTCAGTGACAGCGCAGACGGATCGTATATGACTGTCAGTTCTTTCTTTGGAAAATTGAGCGATGTATTCAGAAAGCCCGGATGAATCTCATGCATATGCTCTAGCAAGTAAATACATGAGCTACAGTGAATACGCGGGATATAAAACAATACCCTCACCTGTTCATCGTCCTTGTATCGGATCAGCTTATCCTGTATCTCAGGTAAGTCCAGATAGGCAAACCGATCACTATCAAAATCTATCCGCTCACTCTTACGCCCATCGTCCATCTGATAGTAAGCACACAATCCATTCTGCTCCAGTATCTCATATACAGCAGCACACCCATGACAGCAAAAAGCCTTATCATCCAGCTCCACAGGCTGATGCGGCAGCCGATCATTGCAATGGTAGCATGTGCTCTCCATAGCCGTGCGTTGATCCTCGACAATATGATTACTGGTCTCGCTCATATACACCCACAAAATTCCAAAATATCAGACCCCTATTTGATGACATCCGTCAGTATGACACCCGTATGCATATGATGATGGTTAGTCATCTTGCTTGAGTCAGAAGGATGGAGACATCGTGTAGGCTGCCTCATATAACTCCTGAAGCAAGCTGAATCATAGAGAATTTTGATTTAGATGACTTGTGATGGGGATGTATAAATTAAAATTTTCATACAGCAAGATTAAATAATTTTACGGTTCAGCCGCTGAAGGCGTTTTTAGAGGTGGTCTATGCAATTACCATGATTTGGGCGTGCCCCCCCAAAGTGTTGGGGGGTCGGGCTATTCGCTTGTATTCACCACATCTCTATGGAGTGTCGCTACAGATGATGTTCGGCTTCTTTCTGTCGCCGTGCCAGAGGCCCTCTAATTTTATTGTAAGATTTACAGATCATTCTTAGTATTGGATTCAAATCAAGGTTTAGTCGATGCTGAGCCGAGGGCGGCTCAGTTCCCTCATTATCAGATTGACGTTTAGTCAATCTGATTGCTACGCACCATTCGGTCATGCACCGTTCAGT
>SLDF01000350.1 GCA_007125435.1 Saprospiraceae bacterium | reverse complement strand
GTTAATAAAACTGACAAAAAAGAGCTAACTTTTTTGACAAATCAAGTGAATCGTATTGAAAAGTACAAAAGCGTAAAAGGATGATTATCAATGCTATAGCGACTAGTTAGATAGAATTATGCATTGGAAATTCGTAATGAGGGTTAAAATCGACGAAGGAGATTCACGAGTGCCATAAAAAAATAAAAACTATATGAGTAGATGGTATTCAGCCTTCTGTTTAGAAACAGTCGAAGCTGAGCCAGAGTCGGCTGTAAGTCTTTAACAAGATTGACTATGCATTTTTAGCATTGGGTACAAATAAGGGTTTAGTCGATGCTGAACCGAGGGTGGCTCAGTTCCATCACTATTTGCTTGACATTAAGTCAACCAAATTGCTGCACACCAATCAGTTACCCTCTGACGGCAGTAGGGGGGACAAATGTACAAGCCTTGATCTACCCTTTCACTATTAGCGCCATAGCTCAACTTTGAAGTCTTTTATCCATAAATCGATAGAGCCATTATTAACAATAGAGACATTGAATGTATCATCAGGTTTAACCGCAGAGGGCACCTTGATGAAGTATTTGACTTCTTGCCAAACGTGAGGCTCACCACCCCACAAATTCCAGGTTGGGTTACTGATTTTATTATTTATTTTAAGTCGACGGTTTCTATATTCTTTGCCGGCCTTTGTTTTGAAATGCGAATTGATAAATGACATATTCCATCTATCACCATCCCATCCCCCTGTTTTTGCAACTATAGAAATGCGCAAATATTCTCCTGGATTCAAATTTTCGCATGATATGCTTACAGTCGGCCCCTGTCCCGTATACGCCGGTATTAACACCTCTTCATCTGTGGAAGGCTCCATGTACCAAAGCTCTGACACAAAAGATATTTTTGATTTAGTCGGTTGTCTTTCTCCTGTGTCTGAAGCTGTATTTATTTTCTCATTCATGGATGTTCTGCCAAATAAAGCCCAGTAATAAGCTTTATTACCTTCTTCTGATAGCATCATGCCTCTGGATACTTGCCAGGTTTGAAACTGGTTCAAGAGTAGCAATAGTATACCAATAAAAATGGCCGGAACAATGGCTCTTTTTTGCTTCATAAAATTTAAAAAGTATCCAAAAGGAATGGCAAGTAAGGCATACATCTCTACCATAGGTCTCGACCCAAATGAATTGATGTAATACCAATTGTGCCAGCTGTATACGATATAAATATGTATGGGTATCACAAGTAATATGGGAACTACCAATTTCTGCTTTTGCTTAAGCATGACATAAATACCAAGGACGGCGAAAAACATTATTGGCGTATACACCAGCCATCCATTTTGATACCCTGTGAGACCTTTCCAAATCTTAGGTGATAAAAAGTCAAATCCTTCACTGCCATAGCTGTAATACAACCAGGAACCAGTCACCGTCTTCCAGTACAGCAACTGGGGGAATACAGCGATCGCAAAAGCAGATACCGCCCAAAGTAGAAGCCAAAAATGATTTTTGAGAAAAGAAAACCTTGCAGATATTGAATTTATATTCCAAAAGATAGGTATGATCAAGCAGATAAGCTCTACAGGTCTTATCATTGTGATCAACCCACATAAAAGACCAATCATGAAAGCCTTTCCTACCGAAGGTCTGCTCCAAAAACTATCACTGAAGTAAATCAGTATACAATATAACGCAAAAAGAGGTGCATGAGACATCGTCGAATTGTACACCGTAAAATAGAATAAATTGGTGCCGATACCAATTAAGAGTAGCGTCCAAAAAGAAATAGTTTCATCTAAGTACTTCTGCAGCACTCTGAAGAGGAGGCTTATGCCTAGTAAGACCCAAAACATCACGCCTAGATATACACTTATCCAATAAATGGGCTGAAATCCATCATTTGGTATGCCTTCTGACCAAGTCGCTATAGCATGTGCAATAAGAAAGAAAGGGCTTAGCATTATGGCAACACCTGAAGTATATTTGATGACTGGGTTTCCATTAGGCGCTATATACACTTCATCAAACCCCAAGTGATTGAAATGAGGGTTGATCGTATGGCTTGAAAACGCCTCTCTTTTTTCGGTCACATACTCTAACTGTCTTATATCTTTTGAAATGAACACAGAAGGTAAATAAATATAATAGCCCCATGCGTCACCTCCATCCTTAAGTAACCTATTATACATGCTATAGTACGAAATACCACAGACATAAGTAAGGGCGAGAATGATGATCAATAGACTTTTACAATACCTTTTATTGAAATCTTTATTTTCGTCCATTAGGAGTTTGCTGTGATTTACTTTTATTGGTCTTTTTATCAGCTTAATAAATGCTAATTTTAAAGGGCCATTAGTACTTAATCACGGCCCCTTCTTTTCGTGCATATATAGAAACTTCAGCGTTTCTGCAGCCCCCATGGCATCTGTAGATAAATTTTGGCTGATCATAAAAGTATATTCTCCGGATTGAGTGAATGGCTTTATATTGCCCGAATATCTTACATTATGAGGATTTGCTTTGAATGTTGATGGCACTATCTCAATGAAAGTGATGGGTCTGAACTGCGCCACAGTCATTATCGGCTTTCCGTTGGTAATGGTCTCTACTTGTGGACCATATACCAAATAAAAAAAGTTACCATCCGGGTCCACAAGCCCAAGTTCATCAGGGTGTGTTGTACTTAGGTTTAGACGAATGGTATCATCTTGATGATAGCTTTTCTTCTCCATCCAAAGATTATTAAACTTTGAGGAGGTGTACTTTTTACTTGATTGCTTACTCTTAGTAAACAGGCCACAAGAGCTAAGACCGATCGTGAGGAATAATGATAATATAAAGAAACTTCTGCTATTCATTCTAATGGTTTTTTAAAGACTAACTCCAACAATGCCCTCATCGCTTTGAATCAATTTTACTACATGATGGTTTTGTTTGGTACTTCCATGTTTAAAAGTGTGTTTATTTCAGGCTATACTCTAGCCAACATCGGGAATACTTAGACCCCGCATAAAGTTAATTATATCCAGTTACAATCCATCTACGCTTACAAGTTTTTAAATGTTTTCTCTTGAGGACACTTAGTTCTATTATCAAGCGATAAAGTTAGGACACATCAACTCAGTATACGTTCTTAAGTGGATGTGTTTTGAGAATATCTTTTTATATTCCTTCATAGCATCAGCGATGTGAAAGGGTGGCGACATCAGGAGCCAGACTCTGTGTAGCGATAGCGAAGCAGAGGCCGACCGTCCAGGGAGCCCTGAAACGAGTCTGATAATAGTCGTCGTATGATCTAAGTCACAGCTATTTTGAGTAAGATC
The DNA here is from genome assembly GCA_007125435.1 of Saprospiraceae bacterium. GTDB lineage: Bacteria > Bacteroidota > Bacteroidia > Chitinophagales > Saprospiraceae > SLDF01. Next base: position 106 of record SLDF01000350.1, on the reverse strand, counting down.
GAAGAAAAAAAATGCGCGCATAGCCTAAGCTACGTAAGTATTTTTTTTCGAAGAGATTGCTCAAAAGAGCAAGACTTGGGATCATTAAGATGGCTATTTTCAGACT
>SLDF01000116.1 GCA_007125435.1 Saprospiraceae bacterium | reverse complement strand
TAAATGGCTTCAAAATAAGGCGCTTCGCTTGATTTCGCTCATTCACCATAGGAGTGACTATGCTTCAATCGCAAAATCACTTATTTTATCGCCATTTAAACCCTCACGACGAAAATCTATTACATAAAGCGGGTTGAAGAGAGGCTAACTGTTTGAGCAGTCACCATGATTAAGCAATCGACTTAGCAATCCACAATCAGAAATGTAAAATAGATACCAATAGGACCAAAGCGAGTTTTAGCAGCGAGCGGGGAGCTCTTGAGTTTTAGCTTCAGAATCACAGCGGCGGGGTTTTTTGTTTCTTTTTTGACCTGGAGCAAAAAAGAAAAGGCTAAGAGATTTTATAATAACCTAAGGTCAGATCAATTAAATGTACCAGTCACAAGTATGTATTTCTCAAGTGTTAGTGTGAAAAATGGGTTTAGCATGATTACCCAATCATTGATCCGTAGAATTTTTATGTAATAGTCCACAGAAAAAAGAAGTGATCCGGATTATGGGAACAAAACACCAATCAGCAAGAATATAAATCATATAGCCTACTTGCTTATAAGTATGGTTAAGTTCGACTACTAAACGGGTGAGGCGATAATGGCTTTCCGGCTAAAGGGTGAAACTCTCCAGACAAGGCAGACAATTGACTATTGCGAATTTGATAAACCAACTCTATAGAGGGTCTGCAATCGTCCAGATAAAAGCCTCTACCTTGTAAGATATCTTCATAAGATTTTGTGTGTAAGTCGTCAAAGCCTTCAGAGAAATCAAAGGGTTTTTCATTAAATTGGAGGGACCTGTACACCCTCTTATTCTGTACCTTTTCTGGAATCAAGTCTGCGTTTATGCTTAGAAACCACCTTATGTTTGCTTGCCTGAGCTGCAAGAAACCTGCAGCCCTGTCATGATTGTGCAGATGTACAATACTTTTCTGAACAGGGCCAAAAACCCAGAGTAGAACATCAAAAAAATGGATGCCAATATTAGTCACTACGCCACCGGACTTTTGTATGTTTCCTTTCCATGAGGCATGGTACCAATGACCTCGACCGGTGATGTAAGTTAGGTTAATGTCATAGATTTTATCTTTATCCCCGCGCTCTACTTCCTGCTTGAGTTGTTGGATGGCCGGGTGGAGACGCAGTTGTAATATGTTGTAAAGTTTATGGTCAGACTCAGCTTCTATAGTTTCCAGAGCGTCGAGATTCCATGGATTTAAGACCATTGGTTTTTCACAAATGACATTTGCATTATTGCGGAGGCCGAATCTAATGTGGGCATCATGCATATAGTTTGGCGAACAAACCGAGACATAGTCTATACCGCTCCCTTCTCTTCTTACCTTGTCAACATGTCTGTCGAAGCGCTCAAATTCAGTAAAAAACGAAGCCTGCGGAAAGTAGTTGTCCAAAACACCTACGCAGTCATGGGGGTCAAATGCTGCCGATAGATTGTGACCATTGTCTGCGATGGCTTTCATATGTCTTGGTGCTATGTACCCAGCTGCACCTATTAATGCAAAGTTTTTCTTGCTCATATTTTAGCAAATTTAGTGATTAATGAGTCAATTAAGCGTATATCGCCACTATCTATTAGCTGATATTTTATTTGTAGTTGTCTTGTTTAGTGAAAGCCAATAAACACTCAAAGCTTCTTAAATTTTCCACTCAAGGTGAAAAATGAACCAGCTAACTTAGTTAATAGCAATTTAACCTTTATTTATAGTATCATTCTTAACATAAATAGTTACATTTGAGCTGGGGTTCAGTTGTGCAAATACTATTCAATGTCTTTTGAAAGGTTATTTCACCATATGAAAATAAAAAAATGAACAGTCTATTAACCTACTTATTTAAGAAATACTCAGGTAAGTTTCTTTCGAAATGGACGGTATTAGCTATAGATGTAATTACAGTTGTCCTTCTATATCCTATAGCAGTCATCATTCGAAACAACTTTGAGTTCAGCCATATTGATTATGTTTTAACACTTGAAAGGACGATATCAATCATTGCTGTCTATTTACTATCATTTATTGCATTCGGTTCTTTTAAAAGTGTTATCAGGCAGACAGGGATAGCTGATTCTTATATCATAGCCAAATCAACACTGACCGCAAGCTTGTCGCTTATTGGTATTAGTCTGTTCATTCAATCCATCGGTGTCAATATCGATATTCTATCAATCTCCCGTTCAGTTATCATAATACATTTCTTGATTTCCCTGACAAGTCTTATTGCCTTTAGATTTTTCATTAAGGCTGTATTTCATAAGGTCAGACAACTTGAGCAGCTGAAAAATGAAACAGTCGTCATGATTTACGGATCAGGCGAAATGGGTGAAATCACAAGACACTCTCTTGAAAGAGAGTTACAAAAAAAATACCGGGTTCAATGCTTTATTGATGACAATACGACTAAACAAGGTAAAAAGCAGAATGGCATACCTGTTTTAAGCGCAGATGTAGCACTTAAAGCCCAGTTTGTTAACAAGCACCGCATTAATCAGGTCATCATCGCCATCAATAAACTTTCTAAAGAGAAAAGGAAGTCAATCATCGAAGATTGTATCAAATTGAATGTCGAGACTAAAATAGTACCGGCTATCGAATCCTGGATACAAAATGATTTTTCACCCAAAGAAATTAAGCGAGTAGCGATCGAGGACTTACTTGGAAGAGAGCCCATCTCTTTGAGCAATTCTACCATTTGCAAAGAGTTGGACAAGAAGGTTATTTTAATCACCGGTGCTGCAGGGTCAATTGGCTCTGAGATTGCTCGACAAGTAATTGCCTACAATCCTTCCAAAGTCGTCATGGTCGACCAGGCAGAAAGCCCACTTTATGACTTACAAATGTTTCTTGAGCGAAAGCACCCCGATAAAGCTGATCGACTTGTGTTTATTGTCGCAGACGTGACCAGGTTTCAGCACATAAGTAGTATTGTCGGTAACAATAAACCGGATATTATCTACCACGCAGCAGCATATAAGCATGTTCCTCTTATGGAGCAATACCCTATCGAAGCAGCTAGAGTAAACCTTATAGGCACGCGCAATTTGGCAGATATTGCCTGTAAGTTTGACGTATCAAAGTTTGTACTTGTCTCTACAGATAAAGCTATTAACCCCACCAATGTCATGGGCGCTACTAAGCGCGCTGCCGAGATTTATGTCCAATCAAAAAATGCCAGTGGTGTTTGTAGCACCAAATTCATCACCACCAGGTTTGGAAATGTTCTGGGGTCAAATGGATCTGTCGTACCTCTATTTAAAAAGCAAATCGAGGAAGGTGGACCTGTATGCGTGACCCATCCAGATGTCATGAGGTATTTCATGACAATTCCCGAAGCATGTAATCTGGTATTGGAGGCCGGTGCCATAGGTAAGAATGGGCAGATACTTGTATTCGATATGGGCCAGTCCGTGAAGATTCTCCATCTAGCCGAGAAAATGATCCGCCTTATGGGCAAAGAGCCACACAAGGACATTAAAATAGAGTTTACAGGACTTAGACCCGGTGAAAAACTCATTGAAGAAGTGGTTTCTAATCAAGAAGAAAACCTTCCTACTCACCACCCCAAGATCATGATATCTAAGACCAAAGTCCAAAACTACATCAATGTACTAGAGAATATCGCTAAGATTGAAAAAATGATTTTTGGTCACAACGAATGGGGGACTGTTAAGCAAATCAAACAAATGGTGCCTGAGTTCATATCCAATAACTCTAACTTCTCTATCTTGGATAAGAATCCTAATCTCACAGCTATTCACAGAGCCACTAATAATCCGGTAAATAGTAATTGATCAAAGAACCACTCCACTTTCAAGCGTCACGAATAAAACACACTGTGCAGGCAAGTAAAGATTCTACGGAAGTCTGATTCAGTCAGGTTTGATCCGCTCGGAAGACAAAGTCCCTGTTCGAATAGTCGTTCACAGACGCCATTACCCACAAAAGCAGCTTTAGCAAAAACCGGTTGTAGGTGCATGGGCTTCCACAGGGGCCTTGCTTCGATGTTTTCTGCCTCGAGAGCCAGCCTTACGGTCTCTCTACTGATACCACCTGTTCGTGCAGGGTCAATGCCAATTGTCGACAGCCAACGGTTTGAAAAATATACAGAGTCATCCACCGGCTCCTGAAAGTATATGCCTTCTATTTCCGAGAAAAAGCGCCTGTAGCGCTCATAGTTTTTTCGCCTTGCATTCACTCTATCTGATATCACTTTCATCTGTCCCCGACCTATACCGGCAAGCACATTACTCAGCCTGTAATTATAGCCAATGTGACTGTGCTGATAGTGTGGTGCAGGGTCCCTGGCTTGCGTCGCCAAAAACCTCGCTTTTGAGATCATAGTCTCATCATCGGATAGTAAAGCACCACCACCACTGGTAGTGATGATCTTATTGCCATTGAAACTCAACACCCCCAGATCTGCTAAATTTCCACATGACCCCCCTTTGTATCGACTGCCTAAAGCTTCAGCAGCATCCTCCAGAACAGGTATACCGTATTTATCTGCTACCGCATTTATGTCTTCCATTTTGGCTGGCATACCATAGAGGTGGACAGGCAGGATTGCCTTAATTTTATGCGTTGGTGACGGATGATCATAAGACAGCTTCCTTTCATTGATGGCTAGTATGGCATCTTCGAGAGCCCGCGGGCACATATTCCATGTTTCCTCTTCAGAATCAATAAATACCGGAATCGCCCCTTGATAAGCAATAGGGTTAGCAGATGCCGAGAACGTCATGCTTTGACAAAGCACTATATCTCCCGGCTTTACATCAAGCAATATCAGACCCAGATGAAGTGCAGCTGTTCCTGACGATAACGCAGCAGCATGACCAGCTCCCGTAAAGGCTTGCAAATCTTCTTCGAATCCATTAACATGCGGCCCTAGAGGCGCTATCCAGTTTGTCTCGAATGCCTCCCCCACGAAGGATTCCTCTTCTCCTCCCATATGCGGCGACGAAAGCCAAATTTTAGTTTTTGTCATGTGTCTCTCTGTATAATAATTCCAAAAATAGACATTCTAAGTGATAATTTATCCCCATGACATCTATAGTTTTTATGCTTTGTATACAACACCATACAGGTTGGTATAATGTATTTTGAGGTTGAGCTTCCAAAACTTTGGTATGCGTGTAAATTCAACAGAGTATAAGATCTAATACCATTAGAAAACTTTGTGAGACTTTTTTATACCAACATGAGGTGCAATCAGTTATTTAAAAGTATATATAATAAATCAAATGGTGTAAAATTAGACTTATGCAGATGGGACAACGGGTTTTATTGTTTATCATGGTTCTGGCCATGCTGTCTTGTCAGGACAAGGAGGAAGGTGGTGTCGACATCGTACCTGTCCACGACGGGTATGTCAGGGCTGTGGATATATCTTTCTTGCCAATGGTTGAAAGTAGAGGCATCACATTTTTTAATCAAAATGATAGGCCGCAAGATGCGCTTAGCATTTTTCGGGAGAGTGGTATCAATACAGTAAGGATAAGGCTTTGGCATGGCCCGGAAGATGTTCACTCTTCGCTTGAAGAGGTTAAGGCATTTGCTGAGCGGGTAAAGGCCGAGGGCATGCATGTTTGGTTATGTGTCCATTACTCTGATACCTGGGCAGATCCGGGTGAACAAAAAACACCGCAGGCATGGACAGGCTTACAAGCGGAAGCGCTTATGGATAGTGTCTATGCATATACACGACACATTATGACTGAGATAGAGCCTCATATCATTCAAATTGGCAATGAGATTAACAACGGTATGCTATACCCACTGGGATCAAGGTGGGATAATCCAGAGCAATTCAAAGCGTTGGTGCGAGAAGGTATTGGAGCTGCCAGATCGGTGGACTCTACCTGTAAGATTATGATTCATTATGCCGGTCTAGAAGGGTCAGCGTCATTTTACGAACTGTTTGAAGATGTGTCCTATGATCAAATTGGGATTTCTTACTACCCACTGTGGCATGGAAAAGACCTTGATGTCTTGAAAAATACAATGTCTGCCCTGAAAAATGATTATGGGAAAGAGGTGATCGTTGCTGAGACGGCATATCCCTTCACCTTGCTATGGAACGATCATACCAATAACATCGTAGGCGAGGAAAGTCAATTACTACCGGACTTCCCGGCATCTCTCGAAGGACAAAAGGACTTTTTCAAAAAGATCATTGATCTCAATAAAGAGGTAGGTGGCAGTGGTGTCGCCTGGTGGGGCGCAGCTTGGATAGCATTCGATGGAACTGAGTCTACACAGGGGTCAACCTGGGAGAATCAAGCTTTGTTTGATTTTACAAATAAGATTACGCCTGCTGCTAAAGTATTCCGAGATTGAGATCGTTAATTTTATTTCTCAATCATGATGTCTTTGGCATCTATAATCATTGGGAATAGCAAATGAATACATCCTGTTTATGATGAAAATAGCCAAATATTCTAGCTCTCACTTCGTTAATAGGTAGTTTATTGTCATTTTTGCGCTAATTGGCATCCACTTATAATGACGACTAAAGATAAGGGCTTACTTATCATAATTTCAATTAAATTAATCAAGATGGTTATTAGAAAGATATTGCTCCTTTTACTTGTGATTACATTTGCCTTCAACTATACATCTATTGCTCAGAAGGAAATTATAACTACTGAGGGTAAGAAAGAGTTTATGGCCGATGAGTTTAATATTAAATATGATTATTACTTAAGTGATGGAGATACAGTATTTCATGGGAAGTATACGTTAAAAAAGCCGGTTATTGAGACAGAGGAAAGTAAGTATTTTGAGTTTTTAAACTTTAGTGGATGGTATCACAAGGGAAAACTTGATAGCATTTGGGAGATCAGCAGTGGCATAGCTAAGTCGGTAGGAGAAGGCGTCTTTAGTGACTATAAATATTCATTCAAGGTAAGCGGGACAGAGATGTTGGCAAGGGTGGAATTTAAAGAAGACAGTTTGATCCAAAACTGGAACATCTTCGAGTGGTCAATAGTCGAGTCTGAGATTCAAGATACATTGCTGGTTCTTTCGCTTAAAGAAACTTCTAATGAAGATGAATTGTGTATTCATGTATATAAGCCCGGAGAATACATGGATATTTATGTCAATAGAGAGGGCAGCCCTCTTGGAACATGGCTTTACAATAGCAGTCTAGAAGACAGTATTCATATCAGGAAATGGTTTTTTGAAGAAGGGCAGCTCATAAAAAAGGAAATCATCAAGTCGGATACTGCTGTGGTAATTGAAACGCTGCAAGAGGTAGAAGTAGATATAGATTTTGAAATTGAAAAACTAGCAATGGACAATGAGTACTTTAGAATACTAGATATAATTGCTATGTATAATTCTCCAGAAGGGTCAAGATATATAACTAAAGAAAGGCCGTCTTTTGAGCTCCTTAAAGAGACAAAATACAGACTTTTGGAGACTGATGATCTTTTTTTTCAGCTTACAGGTAAGGATAATTATATAGATGGTTTTGCAAAAATTAAAAGGTATCCTTACTCAAAAGAAGAGAAGAGTCTGTTGGATCGTATTTCCAAAAACAAACAAGAAATAGAGGAGAAAATAGACATAACAATAGCAGACCCACAGATAAGTATTGCCAAATTATCTACAAATGAAGTTCTTAGGTTTATCACTCTATTGTCTCATCTCAAAGAACAAACCCTAATGCCAATCAATGAAATACTAAGGCATTACGATGATGGAGCGTTAGAATACATAGTACGTGATACGCGTATTTTACAAAAGTTTGAACTGAAAGAAGCTGTGGAAATACAGATTGAAACTGAAGATGGTGATGAGTTAAGTCCATACGTTTTAGAAGGGTTTTCTTATGATAAAGGCAGTTTATCTTCGCTGGCAATCATTCATGCTTATTCGCAATTTATTGCTGATAAGGTCAGTCAAATAGAAGATAGCCTTGATTATTACATCAGTGAGCTGAAGAGAGAAGAAAATCTGGTTGCACTGGAATCAGAACTGATCAAGAAATATGAAAATAATAAAGAGCTCTGTGAAAGCATCATTACTGACCAGATCAATGAAGTTGCAGGGTATGATGTACAAAAGGTCATTTTAGGTTTTTTAGATGGAGAGCTTTCAAGCTATTCTAAGCTTGAAAATGTAGATAAGAAAATGGAAAAAGTAGAACCTTTAATTGATTGCATGAGTAATATAGAAAGGTTGCTTTATACAATAGAAAACGTTCCGGAGAACATTCAAATAGTGGAGGATGGCTATACAAGGACGGTCTTTAATCCATATACATTTACCAATATGGATGAAAAGATAAAACAACCTATATACAAAGCTTTTCACCAAAACTTACTGCCTTATATTTTCGATCAGGTCAAAGGTATGAAATGTGAAAGTGTAAGAGCAGTTGACAGAAACATAACTAATTTATTCGAAGGAATGGTTGACTTATTGAAAAAGGATACTAAAAAATTAGAAAGAAGGGTTAGACGAATGTCAGACCCTCAAAAAATTGCTGACCTTTTGGAAATAAAAATTGACGCTAATTAAGGAGTTTTATGACTAGAATTATATTCTTTACTTTTTCATTCGTCATTTGCCTCGGCTATCAATCATTCGGTCAAGATGATTTGATGGCTGAGTTTGAAGATTTTGGCACTAATGTATGGTTGGGTTCTTACAATAAATTCAGACTTGCAGATAAGTGGTTTTGGAGAGCCGAATTTCATTACAGGAGGGGAGGCTATGGCGACACACCATTTATTGGTCGAATGAGTCAAATATACAATAGGCATGCTATTAATTACTTTGTTAATAAAAACTTGAACATAAGTCTTGGTGCTGTAGTAAGGCTTGATTTTACAGGTGACCCGCAAGATGACCAACTGGAGTATGTCGTACCGGAGCCCAGAATCTGGCATGAGTACTTGTTTGTTATGCCCTGGCCCCGCTTCCAGATGTTTCACCGTATTAGAATAGAGCATAGATGGAGCAGGAGAAATGATATTGATTCTGAATGGATTTACAGAGACAGATGGAGGTATAAGTTTTACATGACCATTCCAATTAATAAACCACAGCTTGTTCCAGGTGCCTGGTTTATCAATCCTGATATTGAAATCATAATGCAAAGTGGTTCACCTGTGGTCAATAGCCCATTGGAAGATTTGAGAATTTATCCTTCCGTTGGTTATATTGTTAGTCCTAGTATCACGTACACCGCAGGATTAATGTATACAACCGGACAGAGGCTAGCTCGAGGTCATGTATATAGACAGCGGTGGGTTGCCAGGATTAATGCATATGTATCATTGGACTTCAGGAAACAAGAAAGAAAAGTTCCTTCTATCAGAACAACAGATTAGTCTATCGGTATAATTAACTGTCTTATTTCTTGAAAAAGTGGTCAATGCGATAGCCGACGTATAACACTAAAGTTCTGTTCAGTAATAAATTGCCAGGAACGGGTTGAAATGAGCTTTCATAAGCATTAAGCGGAACCCAGCTGTAATTATATCTGATACCTAGAAACATCTTAGGGTCCCAATCATACTCAAAGCCAATAAATGTGGAATAATCAAATGGGGGGACATCTCCTCTCAGTGATGTGCGTTGAGATTCGCCATCTTCGCTAGTCCTAAAAGAACCAAAAAGGAACATAGTTGGCGAAAACCCAAGATTCAGTGATGTTTTGTTGAAAATTTCAATTGTAAAAAGAACAGGAAGTTCAGCATAAAGAAGGTTGATAGAAGCTAAGTTTGATCGGTTCCAGTTTGTCGAACCTTTTTGGGTGAATAAGAACTCTATTTTAAAGGACCATTCTTCACCTTCACCTAGTTTTTTATATGCACCAAGCTGCAAGCCGGGTCGAATACCAGCCGGCTCCATGCCATTGACTCCTGATAATGCCAGGCCACCTTTGACCCCATAGTTCTGAGCGTCAGCACTAAATGATATACTTACTACTAACAGAATAAAAGCTAAAAACACTTTCAATGCTTGAAAAGAAAGCTTCATGTTTTTTATCATAATGTATAATCAATTGAATTAAAACGCATAGTCCTATCCATTAAAATACTAAAATGACACCTCTTGAGATTTTTCTAGAGCATCATTTACCCATAAACCGGAGCTCAGTGTCTTTCCACTTTTGTCATGAATAAGTCCTTCTCCATGCCTCTTGTCATTCTTCCAATAGCCTTTATATTCATCTCCACTAGGCCACTTATAAATGCCAAAGCCACTTCTCTTATCAGAATCAAAGCTGCCTATATATTGCTCGCCATCAGGGTACTCATATACTCCTTCTCCATGCTTTTGGCCATTTCTCCATTCGCCTGTATACCTATTCCCGTTGGCATAAGACCCAACACCATGACCGTGGGCCTTCCCATTTTTTACTTTGCCAAAGTAAGTTATTTCAACACCTGTAGGGCTTTTAAATATGATTACCTCCTTTTTATCTACTTCCAATTTGTTTAATATGGATTTTAAAGAGTCGATGCTTTTGATATTTGAGGATATGTCTTTGTTCTTTTCACTAATATCTTGAAGCAACATTTTCTTGACATTCTCCAGTGAATCTGTCATGTTTTCATACTTTTCTATTTCTTCCTGACTTGCACTTTTAATATTTTCAAGTGAATCTTGGGCCTGACTTAATTCACTTTTACTTCGAAGATACAATATCCTATAATCTAAACTGTCCTCTTCCTCATCGTTTTGAGATATTTTATAAAGGAAGTTTTCAATATTTTCCAGGTGTTTGTCAAATAATTCATCCTGACCTTTTTTGGCAATTAAAGAGTCGGGCAGCTCAAAGTCTTTGTCGAAGTTACTTAAAATATCATCATAAATATCTAATAGTCGCTCATTGTTATTTTGCTTTTCAGTTAACTTTTCTAAGTCTTTTGTAAGGTCAGAATACATTTTACCGCCAAAGGCTACAAGACCAATCAAAATGATGATGATAATATATAAAACATTTTTTTTCATTCTCGATATTGATTTAAGATTGACTCAGTTTGAAGACGAATTGGATAACCTTTTATTGTATCACAATTTATTACACCTCTTGTTTAACAGTATAGTTAATTGGAGCCCTATGTCCTTGCAAAAGTATTAAAAATATACTGCCTTTAGGTTATTATTAATGCGTTAAGTCAGTAATAAACCTGTGTTATGCTGCGATACTTTTATTTATCTTCTTTAAGCGCACGCTTACTGCGGGGATTGATATAGGTAGCTTTCAACTTATTGAGGCCAATGCCCTTACGCCGGCTCTTCCATCCCAGCCGGGTATGCTTTGGCTCTGTTTCCACTTATTGGTAGCAATATTGTGTATTAATTCTTCGAGATGCTGACTGCTTCCATCAGATAGCATGTTGGTGCCCATCGTGATGGTTTCTCCCCTTTCTGTCTCACGTCTCAATGAAATACAGGGCTTGTTGTACACTGTCGCTTCTTCACTGACGCCACCGGAGTCTGTTATCACTCCTCTGCAGTGCTGCATGAGATAGCCAAACTCTAAGTAAGGTAAAGGTTCGATAATTAGAAGGTTTTTATGGGTCATGTCGAGTTGACTTATCAACTTTCTTGTTCGTGGATGCGCTGGGAAAATAATGGTGATATCTCCAGCTGAGCTCAATATAGCAGTTAGTAACTGCAGAATGACCTCTGGGTTTTTTGTATTTGATTGTCGATGGATGGTTAGCACCAGATACTCTCCTTCTTTGACCTCTAGGCCTTGTGGAGGCTTGCATTTTGAAAGTGAGTGCATCAATGTATCTATCATCAGGTTGCCGACAAACTTGATGCTTTCTGTAGGATAGCCTTCATTGATCAGATTTTGCTGTGCAGAGGGTAGAGAGGTCAGCAATAGGTCTGATAAACTGTCAGACAATTTTCTATTGCGCTCTTCAGGCATACTGAGATTGCCCGACCTTAGCCCACTTTCTATATGGACTAAATACTGACCTGTCTCCTTAGCTGCTATAGATGCTGCAAGTGTCGAATCAACATCCCCGAAAACGACGACCTTATGCGCCGGACATTGCTTAAACACAGATATCAAATCAGCGACCATCCTGCCCAGGCGACTTTCACGACGTGTTTTGTGCGCTTGTAAATGAATATCAGGGGCACCAAGGTCAAGGTCTTTCAATAGCGAGCCTGAAAGCAATACATCGTAATGTTGACCTGTGTGTATAAGCCTATAAGATAGAGGTGATGAGACGTTCGATTCATTATGCTGTCTGATGGCATATACTAATGCAGCAGCTTTGACAATATTTGGGCGTGTTCCTATGACAATATTAAAATTGACACTTCTCATTTTGGTGGTTATCTGTCAAAGGTAATGAAGAGCTTGCAGATGGGTGTAGTTCAACCCGTATTATGCATTAGAAAATCCCTGCCCGCCACCTGTCGATGGCAGCAGGCGGGTATTACGGCTTCAAATCGACGAAGGAGATTCACGAACACAAATAAAGAAAACAAAATAGCGTGAGTAAATGGCTTCAAAATAAGTCGCTTTGCTTGATTTTGTTCAATCACCAGGCTACATCTAATATCTCCT
>SLDF01000015.1 GCA_007125435.1 Saprospiraceae bacterium | reverse complement strand
GTGCTGAAGAGAGAGCATAGCCTCAAGTGCTACGCGACCGATGAAGCAGGAAGTATAAAGTAAAATTATCAAGCAGTGCAGCGGTCTAGACTTTGAAGATGGCATCAAGGGTAGCCTGACTCCGTAAGTATTTTTTTTCAAAGAGATCGCTCAAAAGAGCAAGGCTTGGGATCATTAAGATGGCTGTTTTCAGACTCAAAAAAGCGACCCTATGAAGATAGGAAGAGGGTGATGCCCAAATTGACAAAAATGAAATGCACCCACTTACAATCGAATATGAAAGACGGTCCATTAATCAATCATTCAGGTTGCTTCATATTTTCAATCTCTGCGAAGGAATATTGAATCCCCTTGATCAGAGCAGAGCTAAAGCCCTGGTGCTCCATTTCATTCAAGCCGGCTATAGTGCACCCTCTTGGCGTTGTGACTTTATCGACCTCGCTCTCAGGATGTGTGCCTTCTTCCTTTAAGATGGTTGATGCACCCAATACTGTCTGAGAAGCAATTTTAAGTGCGGTATCTGCATCAAAGCCTATCTGTATGCCACCCTGCATCATGCCTCTAATGAATCGCATTACATAAGCAATACCACAAGCTCCTAGTACTGTCGCTGCATCAAATAATTTTTCATCTATCCATATGACCTCACCAACTGCCTCAAAAATTGAATTGACCTTTTGTCTTGCATTATCTTCGGTACCTTCTGCCATGACCATACAGGTCAATGATTGTCTTAGCCTTAGCGCAGTATTTGGCATTGCCCTTCCTATCTTACAGTTTGACGATATAGATTTTCTCATCTCTTCAAGGCCCACACCTGTAGCTAAGGATACAACTATTTTACCCCTAAGTTTCTCATCGATTTCTTTCAGCACCTTTGCTATCTGATATGGCTTTATTGCCAATATGACAACCTCTGCCTTTTCTACAGATGCAATGTTGTCAGTGCTCACTGCTATTCCCTGATCCATGAGGTAGGTGATTTGCTCTACCCTTCTTTTGGTGACTGTAATAGAGTGGCCAGGATAGGCATCCTTCAGTCCTAATGCTAAAGCAGTTCCCAGATTGCCCCCTCCGATAATTGTTACGTTCATTTATTATTGTTTATAGATCACTCCAGTTCAAAACCTATACTTGCATGCATTTATTAAACACCTTTTAAAAATTGTCCCAAAGTTTATAGAGCATCTCGTACTAATGCATATGGATTACTATACCTGAAAAAGCATTAAATTTAAGTCTATCCTCTTCTATGTTGACTTCGCTGTACCGAAATACAGATTGATTTTCACCATTATCTGACCACTTGATAGATACTTCTTCGGGGCTACAATTTATCAAGACTGTATATGTTTGGTCGTCCATTTTTCGTTTGTACCCTACCATCCCTTGAGGCAAACCGTCTATCCATTCAAGCTCTCCATAGGTCAAGACAGGATGCTTTTTCCTTAGTCTGGTCATGTCTTTGTAGTAGGCAAGCATATCCGGGTCATGACCGACCTCGACATTATATTCGTAGTCTGCAAAAGGTGACGCTGTTTCATTCTCAAATGTCATACCAGGCCACCAAAGAGGCTTTCTATTATCAGGATCATCACTCCCCCACATGCCAAGTTCGTCACCATTCCATATTTGTGGTGACCCTACAAATGTAAACTGATGTAGTAAAAACAACTTCACTCGCTCATAGGTTTCAGCGTCAGGAGGTCCGGTCAGGTAGCCAGGGTTCTCCCTCGGTTTACAGTTATACTTATACTTCCCCTTGTTAAAAAAGGAGGTCAGTAATCGCGGTGAATCATGAGAAGCTGCCATGTTCATCATAGCCTGTTGCGTGTAAAAAGGCATGTCATTATATACCGAATCCATGACCCGAGAAAAATCTTCTGAAGCAACAATATCCTCAGTTTGGGCAAAAAATCCCCTTGCTACCTTATACCATTGATAATGCATCACTGCATCAAATACATCACCCTGTACCCACGGTCTTGCATCCATAAGCACATCAGGCCAGTCCGTCCACCAATTTTCTCCGACTAAATAAAACTCAGGATTAATCTCCCTGACAAACTTTCTAAAATCTCTCCAAAAGCCCATCGGCACATGCTCTGCTACATCTAGCCTCATACCGTCTATGCCTTTAGAGATGTCACTAGTTCCCATAGGGTCTAGCCATCTGCGACACACATCGAAGATATGCTTTTTGACATCAGGATGAAGATCACCTTCATACGGATGGCCATGTTTCTTGCCTTCGGTGTCAACTTTTCGCCATTCCGGCAGATGCTTGATTCCTATCCACCCATTATAGTCGTAGTACGTCTCTCCTGTCTCCTCATTGGTGACCATTTCTCCATCATACCAATCTACATAGTCTGACGCTTCACCTTTTTCTAAAATATCTCTGAATGCCCAGAAGGATCTCCCAGTATGATTCCACGAAAAATCTACAACCACCCTGATACCCTCTTCATGTAAGCGCTCTACCAATGTTAAAAACAGTTTATCTGCTGATGTCCATTGCCATGTCGACGGATCATGTGGATCCTCCTCAGCTATGATCTTCATATCACCTTCTGGATCAGGACCAAAATTCACATCGATATGATGATAATTTCTCGCATCAAATTTATGCAGAGATGGCGCATCGTTTAGAGGGTTAAAGTAGATCGCTGTAATACCAAGTTCTTTAAGAAAATCAATCTTATCCATCACCCCCTGCAAGTCACCACCATATCTGCGCATAAATACCGTTTGGCTAAAATCAAGTCCTGTAGCCTCTGCCCAATCTTCCTGAGCATACCAGTTATGCGACCAGTCTGTAATTGACCAGTCTTTAGGTATCCGATCATTCAGATGCCCTTCCACTGTTTTGTATGAAGGGTCATTTGAATCATCCCCATTGTAAAATCGCTCCACAAATATCTGGTACCATATGGCTTCTCTAGACCATTCAGGCGGCTGCTCAAAAGGAAGCTTGTCTTGTTTATCTTGCTCACACGACATAAAAGTGATCGCTAATATCAAAAGTGAAACAAAGTTTTTCATGCTCTAAATTTTTGTTTGCATTACCATACATGAAAGTGGTCTGCATTGAAGTGTTTTTTATCGTTTTGGGCGTCACCCCGATCTCTATCTATGTGAGGCACAATGTAATAAGTAATGATCTATTATCCATTATATTTCAACCCGGATTTTAAGAGTTCATAAAACTGACAAAAAAGAGCTAACTTCTTTGACAAATAAAGTGAATCGTATTAAAAAACACAAAAGCATAAATAGTTGATTACCAATGTCATAAAAATAAGTTAGATAGAATTATGCATTGGAAATTCGTAATGAGGGTTAAAATCGACGAAGGAGATTCACGAATGCCATAAAAAAAATAAAAGCTATATGAGTAAATGGCGAAAAAATAAGTGATTTTGTGAAT
>SLDF01000285.1 GCA_007125435.1 Saprospiraceae bacterium | reverse complement strand
TTTATCCTCATCTTCTTTCCCTCACAACCCGTGCGCGGCGAACGGAGCCCGTCGCGGCTTTAATTTGGCCTCTTAGACTAATTCTTTATCAAAAACCTTATTTGTAAAACAAAACCGAGAACTATAGGTAATGGCAGGAGGTCAAATTTTCAGAAGCAGGGCGGAGAGAGCTGAAGCTATGCGAACGAATGTGAGCATACGTGGGCAAGCAAAAGCACCTTTGTGAGGGTGTCCTTTTTTGGAGAGTGTATTAATCACGTGTATCAATGGCTGCAAGCACTTCATTGGATGATATGACTGCAGCTTTTTTAGAATCATGTAGCTGGGCTACACTCATCATAAAAAGAGCTTTGTCATATCACCCAAGCAAGCACTTTCGCTCATCTCTACACATGATTAATACACTCTTGGTACTTTTTTTGGACAAGCAAAAAAAGTATGACAAAGAGAAGAACAGCCAAAAGTCCAAAGCAAACGCAGCTAGTATAGATTTATACTGTTTGTAAATCTATTTTCTTAACTGTATAATTTAAGACCTACTCCCCAGAAATAATAAGTGACCCGTAATTTCGAGATTGAGGCATTGTTGTCTCTATTAGACGGGTGTATTTCAAAATGTCGTTTTTTCTGGTCATGCATCAGCGCTGCGCAACAGTGGCGACCCCAAGGGAGCCAGACCGGATGGAACGAATGTGGAATCCGGGCCGACCGTTCAGGGAGCTGTGAAGCATAGCGACCCGACGACGACAGGAGGAGGGTGATGCCCAAAGCGAAAAATTGAAATTCACCCGATTGAGATAATCACTTTGGTGTAAAATCTGATTTAGTTTCGGGTCACTTATTATCTCCGATGAGTAGTAGATCAAGAGGGCATACGAGTTGGTCCGAAAAACTCCTTCATGCTATTGCTGACTGCGGCAAGTAAGGAGCGATCTGGTAGCTCCGAAATTCAACAATAACATCATATGGACATACAGATGTAGGAAACTGGTCATTCCTAAAGGAAAACAAACAAACAATGACGGGTTTACCTATGACGATTAATCAATATGATAAAGAGTATCGCGCCGACAATGAAAAACAATGCATCCAAGGGGTCGGCAGTGAATCGGAATGACAGTATTGGGAATAGCCATTCCGATATGATTATGACTATCGCAGTCGAGCATATAATGGTGAATAGACTTAGTCTCGACTTTCGATCTTGAAAGATATATTGCTTTTGTAAGGTCAATAGTGTTAAAATGATAGGCATGCATAGCATGGGGTCTAAGTAATTATCCAGATATATAATGTGTATGCCCAGTAGTTTCTCCAAAACCTGATGTATACAAAACAGCGTAACAGAAATGATGAAAAGAGGATGCAGTAGCAAACTGAAGTCTATGGCTTTCAAGGGACTATGATAAGCGGAGGAATTAGCCATAATCATTAAAATGCTACGATAAATGCGATGATCAATGTGAGTAAGACTACCGGTGATAATAGAATAAATAGACAGATGACCACAATCTTACCGAAGAACTTAAGAACTTTAATGAAGAAATTGTCTTCCGGATTGAAGGCCATCCATTCATTAAGATAGAGCCAACTGTCCTTTACGGCTTTGAGAATATAATGATGTAGGGATAGATTATCCTCGTTTTCTTCTTTACTCACTATCTGTTTTTATAAATTAATGTGTATAATGTCCGGTGACAAATATAAATAATTTGTCATAATAACACGGGATTACAAAGATTGAATAGATAATGCATATAATTGATATAGCCATTATAGCGGTTTACCTTATTGGACTACTGTCTTTTGGATACTATTTTTTTAGAACGAATAAGGACGCAGACGATTACTATATAGGAGGACGCTCTATAAAGTCGTGGCATATAGGGTTAAGTGTAGTCGCAACAGATGTAGGCGGTGGGTTTTCTATCGGACTTGGTGGTTTAGGCTTCATGATAGGTTTGTCCGGATCATGGATGTTATTTACAGGTTTACTGGGAGCCTGGATCAGTGCCGTATTTTTAATTCCTAAGGTGCGCCGCCTCCCATTCTATAGGGGGCTGACTACATTTCCCCAGATTTTTGGTCATCTATACAACTCTAAGGTGGCTTTGATTGCCGGAGTGATTTCTGCAATTGGATATTTTGGCTTTGCGTCTTCACAATTATTGGCTGGCGCAAAGCTAGCCTCTGCTGCGATTCCTGAGGTCAATTTGAACCACGCTTTATACGTGATGGGCTTTGTGGCTGTTGTATACACTTTTTTAGGCGGCTTGAAGGCAGTCATTTATACAGATACGGTTCAGTGGATTATACTATTATTTGGCTTGATTGTCATTGGTATTCCTCTTGGCTATACGGCAGTTGGTGGTTGGTCTGCTATTCAAGAGCATCTTCCGGCAGCGCATTTGCGACTAGACAATATATCTATCGTTCAGTTTGTAAACTGGGCGGTCACCATTATTCCTATTTGGTTTGTTGGTATGACTTTGTATCAAAGGATATACGCTTCAAGGTCTGAGCGGGAGGCTCGCAAAGCATGGTTTATTGCAGGCATATTCGAATGGCCTATCATGGCTTTTATGGGTGTTATTTTAGGCATGATTGCCAAGGTGGCTTATATGGAGGGGCAATTTATTGACCTGGGCTTTGCGCCTGGTGATGATATGGATCCAGAGATGGGATTGCCTTTATTACTTCATCAGGTTTTACCGGTTGGTTTTTTGGGGATCATGTTTGCAGCCTATTTTTCTGCCATATTATCGACAGCTGATAGTTGCTTGATGGCCAGCTCGGGAAATATCATCACGGATATCATCAAACCATTTACTAATATATCATTAAGCCGTGAGCTGAGACTGGGCCAACTGGTCACCTTGTTACTTGGTGCGTCGGGCGTATTACTGGCATCTTTCCTTACCAATGTATTAGATATCATGTTGATGTCATATGCTTTTTTGGTATCTGGCTTATTTATACCAATTGTCGGTGGTTTATTTTGGCGTAATGCTAGTTCAACCGGAGCCATACTGGCTATGGTTTTTGGCGGTTCGGTCACAGTGATTTTGATGACAATGTCATATGACTTACCTCTAGGTCTCGACCCAAACATATTTGGTATCCTGACAGCTTTTATTATTTTTGTGGCGACCTCCTTAATGTTTCCCTCGAATAAAAGTAAGGTGAGAACAGAGTAGTATGCGATTAATAGAATTGAGACAATACCTTCATAAGCATCCTGAATTATCTGGCGAAGAATACAAGACCCATGATTATTTAAAAACTTATCTACATGACGAGCTCAATCTCGATGCCATCACAGTAGCCAAGACCGGGCTTGTTGTAGTTTTTGATAGTGGTGTAGAGGGTGTCGTCACATTATTTAGAGGAGATATCGATGGACTGCCAATTGTAGATGATATTGATGAGCCATATAAGTCTACACGTGAAGCCGTTGGGCACAAATGTGGTCACGATGGGCATACAACTATAATGGTCGGACTGTGTGAAAGATTAAAAGATTCACCGCCAGAGGCAGGCAAAGTCCTCATACTTTTTCAACCGGCTGAAGAAACAGGGGAGGGAGCTAAGAAAGTTTTAGAAGATGAATTTTTCCAGTCGTTGCAATTGGACTATGCTTTTGCATTGCACAATATACCTGGCTATCCCAAGGGTGATATTCTATGGAAGTATGACATCTTCTCTGCTTCTGTTATAAGTTGCTCTATTGATATTAAGGGGGCTACTGCTCATGCTGCTACGCCCTGGACTGGACGCAACCCATCTCACCTAATAGCCCGCATCTTCGACTACACCGAAGACTGTAATCGGGAAACTTATAACAAGGACGGATTGGAGGTCATAACGCCTATTTTTGCGCAAATAGGAAAAACTGCATATGGCATATCTGCCGGTAAAGGAACAGTCCATTTTACACTGAGGGCAATAGATCAGCAAGCCATGGAAGCATTGCAAAAAAAATTTCAATCATACGTCGAAGAAGAAGCTGATAAACGAAATCTGGAATTGAGCTGGAAATGGTTCGAAGAATTTTATGCAAACGACAATGATAGAGAAGCGGTAGACGTCCTTAAGGCTGCTGCTAAAGCCATTGATATGAACTTAGTGCATTTGCATCGCCCATTTCGCTGGGGAGAGGACTTTGGTTTGATCAACGAAGTGGCATCTAAAGGCTGTATGTTTGGTTTGGGTGCCGGAGAGGATACGCCACCCCTCCATGATCAAGCCTTTGATTTCCCCGATGACATCATTGAGCCGGGAGTGGATATATTTTTTAGTATTTATAAAACCATGTATGCATAGCCTATGATATACCCAACCTCGTTCTTAGAGATTGATGCAGGAGCGCTTCGAGAGAATCTTAAATTTCTCAAAAGAATTGCCGGTAAGAACCGAGATATATTACATGTCGTTAAAGGTAATGCTTATGGTCATGGCATTGAGCAATTTGTCCCTTTGCTGCAAAGGCTTGGTGCGAACTCTTTCGGTGTATTCGATGCCTATGAGGCCTATAGGGTCAAGCAAGTGGTGCACAATCAGCCTCGTATCATAATCATGGGTATGATTGATGCACACGAAATCGAATGGGCCATCATACATAACATTGAGTTTTATGTCTTTGACGTATATCGCCTGTCAAAAGCTATTGATTTGTCAAAAACCATAGGCAAAAAAGCAAAAGTTCATATTGAGGTAGAGACAGGTATGAATAGAACGGGTTTTGAGTGGAAGGATAGACAACAATTGATCAAGCTTCTAGAAAACGATGGACAATTTCTTGAAGTAAAAGGCGTATGTACACACTTTGCCGGTGCAGAAAGCATAGCCAATTATCTTAGGGTTAAGAATCAATATAAAATGTTCAATAAATGGACAGGATTCCTCGATGATGCAAAAGTCGACTACGAACAAATCCATACAGCGTGTTCTGCTGCGGCCATAAGGTATCCCAAGACCAAAATGGATATGATCAGGACTGGTATCTTGCAATATGGATTTTGGCCTAGTGAAGAGACCCTTATCGAGTATCTTAAAAATAAGACGAGGCAGCGCGATCCCCTTAGACGAGTAATATCCTGGAAAAGTACGGTTATGAGTATCAAGACCGTATCCAAAGGAGACTATGTAGGTTATGGAACATCTTATCTGGCATCATTCGATATGGTAGTGGCCACTGTCCCTATTGGTTATGCTCATGGCTTCGCTCGCTCTCTGAGTAATCAGGGTAGGGTGCTGATTCGAGGTGAAAGGACAATGGTTATCGGTACAGTCAATATGAACATGATGGTCGTAGATATTACAAATATTAAAAATGTCGAGCCCGGTGACGAAGTGGTTATTATTGGCCACCAAAAAGATCAATCCATTACGGTATCATCATTTTCTGATTTTTCCAGCCAGTTGAACTATGAACTATTGACAAGACTACCGAGAGAAATACCAAGAGTGGTGAATGGCAATGGCTATTCATAGTAATGGGGAGATAAGTCGCAGTGTTTGATCTTGTATTTTCCATGCTTTCATTTCCTTTGGGCATCTCCCTCGTCCTGCCGTCCTCGGGTCGCTACGTTACAGGGCTCCCTGGACGGTCGGCCTCTGCTTCGCTATTGCTGCGCAGAGTCTGGCTCCTGACGTCGCCACCCTTCCACATCGCTGATGCATCTTAAATTAAATTGAAAAAAAAACAGCCATACTACGGAAAAGTATTTACCCCTCCTCAAAAATGGCAGACCCGACTCTCAACATTGTACTACCTCTTTCTAAAGCAATGTTATAATCTCCAGACATGCCCATAGATAATGTATCAAAGTCGTCTTTCTCAGAAAAGTATGCTGATTTGAGCTGGTTGAAAAGCTTTGCTAATTCATCAAATTCTCTTTGAATCTGACTGGTATCATCTGTAAAGGTGGCCATGCCCATAAGACCTCTTATGTTGACTTTGTCATACGTGCTGACTGCGCTCTGATCTAACAATCTGATGACGTCTTCCTGGCTAAATCCATATTTAGAATCTTCTTCAGCTATTTTGATCTGAAGTAGTCCATCGATAGTTCGATCTGCTTTCAATGCTTCTTTATGAAGCTCCTTCCAAAGTTTTTTACGGTCGATGGAGTGTATAAGCTCTATGAAAGGTGCGATGTACTTTACTTTATTGGTCTGTAAGTGGCCGATAAGATGCCATTTGATATCTTGAGGTAGTTCGTTTTTTTTATCCATCAGCTCCTGAACCCTGTTTTCGCCAAAATCCCGATGTCCACGGTCATATATTTTCATGATCTCTTCTACAGAGCGAGTTTTACTCACAACAACAAGTGTTGCACTATTTTTTTGAGCTTCAAATTTTATCTTTTCGTACATAAATGGATATTTGTGATATTATCAACGATAACAGCAAATGCGTAAAGGTGTTTATATACATGGATATACCGATTGGGAACAAGAGCGGTTGGTCAAGCAAAATCAAACGCTGGGCAAGTATATTTATGATAGAATCGACTTCTCAGACTGTAAGCGTATACTTGAAATTGGATGTGGTGTCGGTGCTCAAATGATTCATTTGCTGCAACAGTATCCACACTTACATATTTCAGGACTTGAGTTAGAGCCTAGCCAGTTAAGGAAAGCTGAATTAAATCTAAAAAGCCTCATTCATGATGAAAGCAGATATAGCCTTGTGTTAGGTGATGCGACTGACCTGCCTAAAGAGCTTAGCGATGACTATGATGCAGTTTTTATGGTTTGGGTTTTGGAGCATATTCCTGATCCCTCTGCCGTGTTGTCTGAGCTGGCGAGACATTTTAAAAAGGGTACAAAGATATTTATTACGGAAGTTGCCCATTCTGGTTTTCAGGTCTATCCACAGCATCAGTCTATTGGTCGATTTTGGAGGACCATGATGACATTTCAATCTGATAATGGGGGAGATGCTGATATAGGTTTTACCATGGGTAATTTGCTACACGAAGCTGGCTTTAAGGTGAAGGACTTAAGGCCATACCCCATGCATTTTGATAAGCGCAAGCCCCAGCAAAGGTTAGAAATGTTGCAGTACTGGTTGGATCTGATGAGGTCAGCTGTACCGGGGATGCGAGAAGGCGGCGTCCTTAATGAAGCTGTATGGCATGAAGCCGAGGCGCATATGATTAGCCTTATGTCGGATGATAATGCTGTCTTTTATTATGCTTTTATGCAGGCATCTGTAGAATGCCCTTGAGTGATTTCTATTTAATCTATATAGTCGCTACCATACAAATAAAAAACCGAATGCAAATTGATCATTGCATTCGGTTTTTTAATGTCAAATTAAATCGGCCTTATATCTTAATGAAAACTTCTTTGGCGATGAATCTTCCATCAGTTATAGTTATAATATAGCTACCTTGAGGATAATGGCTGACCATGATGATTTCTCTTTGCCCATTTACCCTTTGGTGATTCATGATTTTACCGGTCATATCTGTAATTGTTACTTCAGCTTGATCAGCTAATTCAGCTGGTAGTGAAAGTATAAGTTCACTTGATACAGGATTAGGCGATAGCTGCATAGACAATTCAATATCTGGTTTTGTTGATACAGTTGGTGTTAATACAGCGTCGATGACATGGACAACGCCATTATCTGCAATCAGATCTGCCACCGTCACTTGTGCATCATTGATAAAAACACCATCGTCATTTATTGTTACGCTCACCGGGTCACCGTTTAAAGTTATAATGTCCATACCATCTGACAAGTCAGTTGACAATGCTTGAGATCCAACAACATGGTACAATAGAATATTCTCCAAAAGTTCCGGATCGTTTTGAACGGCTTCTAATACTTCCGGGTCTAATGCTTCGAAAGCATCATCTGTCGGTGCAAATACTGTAAGTGTAGCTTCAGGGTCTAGTAATGCTTCGTCCAAACCTGCAAGTTCTAATACAGCTTGTAATGTAGCGTGGTCATCAGAATTGGAAATGATATCAAAAACAGTAAATGCCTCTTGTTGTGCAGGTATTAATACGGCATCAATAACATGAACCACACCATTATCAGCCTCAATGTCTGCAACCGTCACTTGTGCATCATTGATGAATACACCATCGTCTGATATAGTTACCGTGATGGATTGGCCATTAAGCGTAACTATTTTCATACCATCTGAAAGGTCAGTTGACAATGCGACTGATCCTACAACATGGTAAAGAAGTATTGCTTCAAGTAATTCTTCATCCTCTAATACAGCTTCTAAAACTTCTGGATCAATGGCTTCAAAAGCATCATCCGTTGGCGCGAATACTGTTAATGTAGCATCTGGGTCTGATAATGCTTCGTCAAGACCAGCTAATTCCAAGACTGCCTGTAAGGTAGCATGATCGTCAGAGTTGGAAATGATATCAAATACAGTAAATGCCTCATCCTGAAATGGAATCAATACGGCGTCGATAACATGGACGACCCCATTGTCAGCTACTAAGTCAGCAACAGTCACCTGTGCATCATTGATAAACACATTACCATTTTCAAATCTTACTACGAGATTCTCTTCTATGACTGTCTCTATGACTTGTCCATCCTCTAAATCTGTGGATAAGGTTGTACCCAATGCTACGTGATATAGAAGAATAGCTGTCAGCAATTCTTCATCTTCTAATACAATAGCTAATGTTGCAGAGTCTATAGCCTCGAAAGCATCGTCCGTCGGTGCAAACACTGTGTAAGATACTTCTGGGTTTGCCAATACTTCATCTAGCTCAGTCAATTCTAAGATAGCTGATAGCGTTAGGTGATCTGGTGAGTTATCAATGATATCCCAAACGGTAAAAGCCTGAGCTTCTGGTACCAATACAGCATCAATGACATGTACAACACCATTATCTGCCTCGATATCGGCGATGGTTACTTGTGCTTCATTAATGAATACACCATCGTCAGTAATGGACACTGTGATGGTTTGTCCATTAAGTGTCTCTATTTGCATGTCGTCGGCTAAATCAGAAGACAAGGCTACTGAACCTACGACATGATACAACAGAATAGAAGTCAATAGTTCTTCATCATCCAATACTGCCTCTAACACAGCAGGGTCGATCGCTTCGAAGGCGTCATCTGTTGGTGCAAATACAGTAAGCGTCGCATCAGGATCTGAAAGCGCTTCATCAAGTCCGGTTAGCTCCAGCACGGCTTGTAGTGTGCCGTGAACATCTGAGTTTGAAATGATATCGAATACGGTAAATGCCTCATCCTGAAACGGCAGCAATACAGCATCAATGACATGTACGACACCATTATCGGCTACAAGGTCAGCTACTGTTACTTGAGCATCATTTATAAAAACATTACCGTTTTCAAATGTAACGGTGACATTTTCTTCGATTACAGTCTCAATGATCTGGCCATCTTCCAAATCTGTGGATAATGCTGTACCTAAGGCCACATGATACAATAGTATGGCAGTTAAGACTTCTTCGTCTTCTAACACTGCTTCTAAGACAGCAGGATCGAGTGCCTCAAATGCATCATCTGTAGGTGCAAATACGGTGTATGATACTTCATCATCAGCCAGTGCTTCATCTAAGCCGGTAAGCTCTAGTACAGCGGATAAGGTCAAGTGATCATCTGAATTATCGATAATATCCCAAACTGTAGTCTGTGCTTGCAAGAAAACAGTTAGGAAAAGGAAACTTAATAATTGTACAATTTTTTGCATAGTATTGAATTTGTTTGTGATTAATGATGTATAAATATTAGAAATGCAAAGAGGTTTAATTAACAATATGATTACAGTTAAAATTTAACGCTTGAGAATTATCGAATACTACATAATCTCTAGAATATTATTTAATAGACCATTGAGCGACTATCATGGTTGTTGAAGCTTAAGCACTTGTGTTTATAATGAAACACTTAAATACTAGGGTGTATTTCAAAATGTCTTTTATTACTTGACATGCATCAGCAATGTGAAAGGGTGTTGATGACAGGGGCCAGACTCTAAAAAGCGACTTGACGACGGCAGGGTGAGGGTGATACCCAAAGCACAAAATGAAATGCACCCAAATACTAAATGAAAAAGGAACGATTTTACAAACCAATGATATGGAATAAAAGTAATATGTGTTGAGATCAATAATAATTACATTACATTTGTGTCCAATAATTCAATCAAATTAATCAATATGAAATTCAACACTGTACTTTTACTGCTTGTAGCAAGTTTAACAATGACTTCTGTCTTTGCTCAAGAATTATCTTCCCAAGACAAACAAATGATGTTGTCAAAGTTTACTGCGCTGAAGGAATTAGCTATAAATCGTTTGGATATAGCCAATGAAGGCTTTAGAGGTGAAGATGAAATTCTATATGACTCTATTATTTTCTCATCGTCTGTAATGGAAGGTGGTGACTTTAATGAAGAATTCAGGTTTCTTGTGCAATATGAGGATGGTGTAAATGGATTAAGAGTAGATCGCATCACTATATTAGGAGAAATTTCATCAGATCCTTTTCCGATCAATCGTGTTGTGTTAGACTTGACTTATGACGACATGGATAGAGAAATTAGAAATGTATTTGCTATAGAGTTTTTGGGTACTCCAATTCCCGCTATTACGACCAATATTACCTATGATGATAAGTCAAGAATTATTCTCGAAAAGGCTGTATTCGCTGATTTAATTGGTGGTGGTTTTGTAGGGGATTCGATCGTTTATGTAGAGGATGGAATGGGAAGAGTAGCCTCATGGGCAGCATTCCAACTATCTGATGAATTGACCTCAGATATCTCATTTGAGCATATCGACATTCAGTATGATGAAAATGACAGACCTAATGGCTATACAGAAAGACAAGTTATTGATGGCGTTGCCCTTAATGTTGTCAGGTATAGCAACCTGGAGTTTTATAGATTTACGGAGGGTTTTATTACCATTTATGATGGTAGTGAGGCAGGTGCTGCCGTAGGAATTGATTTTAGTTTCGAAGCCGATTTGTCTCCTAGGATATTAGACAGTCTTGTAGTTGCTGGTCAAAAAGAAATTCAAATTGGCCCAGGTGACGATTGGGAAATAGACTATATTATTACTTCTGAAACAAGTGGAGATACGCTTAAGATCATTTATGAATATCCCGGATTTATCAATGAAGTTTTTGACTGTGTATTTGACGGTGATCAATTGGTAGAGTATATAAAGTCGATAGACATACTTGTCGGTGCTATTGTTCCTGAGTTTAGAACTTTCTTTGATTACGACAAAAATGGAAACTTATCTCTTGAGAGAGAAGACTTTTTTGAAGAGGGCGTGTGGATTGAAGATTTTCGCACAGAGTGGGCTTATGAATATGATGAGGAAGATAGAGTAACTGTGATTTTTGAGACACTCTATAGTGATAATGAATTTGATTTTGCTTCAAGAACGGAGTTGTTCATCAGATCTGAGCCTTCTGTTAGTACTGAGGAGGTATCTGTATTAGAGTCTGGTATACTTCATGTAGCACCTAATCCTGCTGTGAATTATATCCAGCTGTCATTTGACGGATTACCACTTAGTCACAATGTACAAGTACAGATTGTCAATACACAGGGGCAAATTCTTGTGCATCAAGCAGCTTCAGCTTTTGACAGTGCCAATATTTTTGAGCTTCAGATAGAATCGCTTAGTCCGGGTGTTTACTTCGTATCCTTGACTTGTGAAAATGGGCAAATAGTAAAGCCGTTCGTTAAGCTTTAATACTATTAATATAATTTACAGATATGTCTGAAGATCCTTTCAAGTCTGATTTACAAAAGAATGCAGACGCTGTAATATACAATCATATGGCATGGTCAATGGGCATGGGTTTGATACCTGTGCCCATTGTTGATTTTTTTGCCGTGGGTGCTATTCAGTTGGATATGGTCAGGCAACTTTGTAAGTTATACGAAGTGGACTTCAAGGAAAATGATATCAAGGCCATCGTCTCATCTCTTACAGGATCCGGGCTGGCTCGACTTGGCGCCCAGGCAGTTAAGTTTATCCCCGGTGTCGGTTCTGTTTGGGGAGGTATAACCATGTCTGTTCTATCTGGTGCAACTACCTATGCCATCGGCCAGGTCTTTAAAAAGCACTTTGAAAAAGGTGGTACTGTTCTTGACTTTGACGTGGAGAGATTGCGTAAAATGTACGACGATCTCTTCGAAAAGGGTAAAAAAGAAGCCGTCAAAATGAACAATGACAAGCGCCAAAAGAAAGAGAAATCACCATCCGCTAAAGATTCTTCGGAGAATGAAGCCACCTCCAAAATCAATCGCCTCAAAGACCTCGCCGACCTCAAGGAAAAAGGTCTAATTACAGAAGAAGAGTTTCAGACGTTGAAGAAAAGTTTACTTGATTGATAATGTGTATTTTCTTTTGTGATTTTGGGCATCACCCTCCACTTCGCTTCGGGTCGCTTTTTAGAGTCTGAAAAGAGCCATCTTAATGGTCCAAAGTCTTGCTCTTTTGAGCGATATCTTCGAAAAAAAAATACTTACGGAGTCAAGCTACCCTTGATGCCATCTTCAAAGGCTAGACCGCTGCACTGCTTGATAATTTTACTTTATACTTCCTGCTTCATCGGTCGCGTAGCACTTGAGGCTA
>SLDF01000084.1 GCA_007125435.1 Saprospiraceae bacterium | reverse complement strand
AGAGTCTTATCGAATACGATATTTTTAAGGATGAACTGTACAATACCCTTATCCTGAATCTTCTCCTGGAGCTCTGCTTGTATGGCCTTCCTGTCAGCCATGGTGCTCAGGTCAAGGCTCATCATTGCCTTGAAGATGTCATCGTGGCCTCCATTGTATGCCCTTGGCGCAATATCGACAACAATTAGCTTCTCAAAGAGATCGTTATTGTCCAAAGCCGCTTGCATAGCAATCTTACCTCCCATAGAATGCCCCATGAGAAAGGCATTATATAGCCAATTCTCCTCGACAAATGCATGAATGTCCCTTGACATAGAAGGGTAGTCCATTTCAGGAAGATGGGGTGATCGCCCATGATTGCGCATGTCGGGGGTAAATGTCAGAAAATGATCGCCAAACCTCCTGCCAAGCGTCGACCAATTGTCTCCCATCCCAAATAGACCATGCAAAATAACAAAAGGATGACCGGCACCATATTCTTTAAAACTCAAATCCATATAAAAGCTTAAGTATGCGTTGAATTATCAATGTATAAGTTCTGCAAATGTAAAACCTAGACGGTTAAACCTCTCTATTAATGAATTGTTTCCAAGATCGTAAATGTCTAATTTTATGGTCATGTCATAAATATAGTAGAATGTAAACACCCATAACAACAACCTCTATGGCGTGAGATGCGTTACCTTGACATTGACGGTTGCATAAAATGGTTTAGAAC
Source organism: Saprospiraceae bacterium (assembly GCA_007125435.1). Classification (GTDB taxonomy): domain Bacteria; phylum Bacteroidota; class Bacteroidia; order Chitinophagales; family Saprospiraceae; genus SLDF01. The sequence continues at coordinate 12,003 of SLDF01000084.1, read as the reverse complement.
CGTAATGATGGAGAGCCGCTTAATAGATTGTGACAATGATGTGTCCCAGCTGAGGAAGCAGCACATGACAGTCCTATCTGTGTTGTAAACCTGCAGGCGATTAGCAGTTGTCCTTAATTCTCAATGATTTTTTTTTACAGCACATGCAGAGTATGTCATTTATAATAAACTACAAAGAAGATGAAGGCTGAAACAGAAGATATTCCTGTATTCCCATTAAATCTAGTCCTCTTCCCAGGGGAGGAATTGAATCTGCATATTTTTGAGCCACGATATAGGGAGCTCATCAGTGACAGCGTGGAGTCAAATAGTGTATTTGGAATACCCACTGTCAGCAATGGGCGTCTACTTAAAGTTGGCACATCAGCTTCAGTAAAGCAAGTTGTAAAAAAATATGCAGATGGCAGGATGGACATTGTAGTGGAGGGCATTCGCAGATTTGACATACAGACTGTTTACAGCCCTATGGCTGGTCACTTATATGATGGCGCCAGTGTACATTGGCTGGATAATGAAACAACATCTGACACCGACAAGCAACAAAAAATGATGCAATTGATAAGAAAGGTTTATCAATCACTTCAGGTGAAAAAGCCGGGACTTACGGATCGTTCAGATCTCAGTACATTTGAAGTTGGCCATTACATCGGTTTGAGCTTAGAGCAGGAGTACGAGCTACTTTGTATCGAGTCAGAGAATAAGAGACAGGATTACATCATTGACTTTCTCGAAACCATAATACCTACAATGTCCACAGTCGACAGATTGAGAGAAAGGGTCGCTATGAATGGGCATTTCAGAGAGTTGGGTTCGGGCGATTTTAAATTCTAACCAAACATAACCGTCGGCAAGCTTCCGGGCAATCTCTAATAATAATCATTAAATAAGGCGAATTTATATGACATTTGTCAAGTGGGAATTGAAATAATTGGAATAAGTTTGCTGTGTTAACGAACCGAATAACAATGTCGTTTTGGGCATCACCCTTCTCCTTTCGTCGTCGGGTCGCTATGCTTCGGGGCTCGCTATTCGCTCGGTCCTTTGGACTCACTCGCTGATCGCTCGTGACCCACTCCGCAGCGCTGATGCAAAGCAGTAGTAATAACGACATCTTGAAGTGCACCAAATCATAGCCGACAGGATTGTAGGTGGATTATTAATTATAAAAAAAGAATAAAGTGGATAACAGAATACCAAAGTCTTCAATATTTCAAGCCTGTATGGATAGGCAAAGCGAGCTGATAAATAACTTTTCCGGTGAAATCGAAGAGATGGAAGAAAACATGTACAATCGCGACAATACACCAAGTCAAACTGACAGAAATGAAGCAGCAGAGCAGCTTACGATGTTAAATGAAATGAAGAAAGAGCTTGACTTTCTCAAATATGAAATGCAAATCCTAAGAGGTATTGATATAGAAAAAGAAAGAAATGAAGTAGAAATGGGAAGCGTAGTCGTCACAGACAAGCGAACATTCTTCGTATGCGTATCTATAGAGGAGGTTGAGGCAGAAGGCAAGAAAGTTTTTGGCCTGTCAACAGAAGCACCGATTTTTGCCGCCATGAGAGGCAAGACAAAAGGCGAAACATTTGACATGAATGGTATTAAATATGATATACTCGACGTGTATTAGATTTGCTATGAATAAGCTACACACAAAAAGGATTTTAGTACTTGGACTTTTTATTGATATATTAATATCCCATTGCGCACATATGCCAATGGACTGAGCGTTTATTTTTTAAGTTTTAACCCGCTTTATGCATTAGGGTTTCGTAGTGAGGGTTTAAATGGCGATAAAATAAGTGATTTCGCGATTGAAGCATAGTCACCCCTATGGTGAATGAGCGAAATCAAGCAAAGCGCCTTATTTTGAAGCCATTTCAAGCCGTAATAGAAATCGCTAATGCATAAAGCGGGTTAAATTTACTCCTTTAGTCTCGGAAGTTCCCTGACAATTATGGTTCATATTACTTCGTCTGAAATATTATCATATTCGTGTGCAATTCTGTTTCGAGTTCCTATAATTTGTTTTGCGTTTTGTATTTTTACTACAGAGCCACTTTTTTTTACAATTCTATTAACAGCTTCCCCGATTATTTCAATATTTCTCTCAACAGCCTTTTTAGTCTTCAAGTCATTCTTAAACTCAAAAAAAATCTCTTTTTTCGGGCAAAAATTCAAATATCTCATCGATTGACCTTAATATATCCTCAATCCAAGCTTTGGTTTTATTGTCCATAGATGACTACTTTAGACTGGTCTAATTGCTTTCTAAAGAAAGAATTCCTAATTCCACGCTCTTCGACTAAGTCAATTTGCCGTTTTAAAATTTTCTCCAGTTTATCCTTCAATTGGAAATACAAGTCGGTATATTTAATTGGATCATTTTCATCAAAGTCAACCACAAAATCAATATCGGAGTTTGAAGAAAAATTATCCGTCAGTACCGAGCCAAAAACGGAAAAGCTTTTCACCCTGTATTTTTTACAAAGCTGTTTTATTTGTTCTATATTTTCATCAGATATTTTCATAAAGTTGGTCTTCTAGTCCGTAGTTTATCAATTTGCCTCTTAGTTATTTATCAGCATTGGCATTAATAAATAACTGACAACAACCAGAAATAGACTCCCTCACATGCTGTATATTTATTCGTCGCCCTTAATGGCAGCTACTCCGGGTAGGGTTTTACCTTCCAGTAGTTCAAGCATAGCGCCACCACCGGTAGACACGAAGCTGATCTGATCTGAAAGCCCCATACTTGTCACTGCCGCTACAGAGTCACCACCACCGACCAGGGAGTAAGCGCCATTAGAAGTGGCCTTGGCGACAGCCTCTGCAATCTTACGTGTACCCAATGCAAAATTAGACATCTCAAAAACGCCCATTGGCCCATTCCATAGGATCGTCTTAGAATCAGCGATGACCTGAGAAAAGTCTTCGATGGCATCCGGCCCTATATCCAGTCCCATCCAATTAGCAGGAATAGCCATACTTCTGTGAATTGCCCGATCGGCATCATTATCAAAAGCCGCAGCGCAGACTGAATCTACCGGTATATATATAGTGGCTGTATCTGCATCTTCCTTGAGCAGACTGCCTGCCAGATCTACTCTATCTTCTTCTACTAAGGAATTGCCTGTATCACCACCCATTGCTTTGATGAAGGTATAAGCCATACCTCCGCCAATAATGATATTATCAGCAACCTTGGCCAATCGCTCAAGCAATAAGATCTTATCTGAGACCTTAGCGCCACCTACTATGGCTGTAAATGGCTTATCCGGCTGGCCGAGGATATGCTCTGCGCTCTTAAGCTCAGATTCCATCAAGAAGCCAAAAGACCTCTTATCTGTAGAAAAGTAACGCGCAATGATCGCCGTAGAAGCATGAGCTCTATGCGCCGTACCAAAGGCATCATTAACATAAATATCAGCCAATGCGGCTAAAGACTTGGCCATACTTTCGTCACCTTTTTCCTCACCTGGCTCAAATCTCGTATTTTCTAGTAACAAGACTTCTCCCGGTTTTAAGGCATCTGACATGGATCGGGCCTCCCCACCTATACAATCATGGGCAAATTTTACCTGAACACCTACATGGTCTGATAAAACATCAATGATGTGTGCCAGGGTAAATTTTTCTCTATCAATAGAACCATCGGCTTTTAACTTTTTCTGTGGTCTGCCCAGATGAGACATCAAAATGACCGCAGCACCTTCTTTTAGTAAATGCTTTATCGTCGGTGCCGCCAATCTTATGCGCGTATCATCTGTCACTTCATACGATTGATTTAATGGCACATTGAAATCTACTCTTACCAATACCTTTTGTCCTGCTACATTTAATGTCTTCATCCAATATAATTTATGTCCTAATCAAACGGGAGCTTTAATTCTAAAAATAAACCTAAGCTGTGTCTTTGATATTCTTCTATAGACAAACCACCAATTGTAAAAAGTGACTGTGAAGCAGAAATAAAAACACAATGCTTTGTCCGATCTCAAAAATAACTAAAATAGAAAAAACCACAATAAAAACGAGCAATAACTGTATGAGAATATTGCACCCGTGATATGGTTAAGGATATGAGAGCTCAATCACACTTATCGCATTTCCCCACTAACACGCTTTGAGCAGAAGATAAATTGAAGCCTTCCGGCAAGTTTTTCACTTCTACATCGTCAAGGCAAAATAATTTATCACATCTTTTACACTGAAAATGTAAGTGTTCTCCGTGAAGATGACTCCCGTTTTTCTCAGCACGAATAAATTCTATGTGCTTCTGACCACCTTGTCCAAAAAATAGCTTGACAATCTTCTTCTCTTCAAAATCATTTAAAATTCTATAGAGTGTAATGCGATTAACTGTATCAGAAAACTTCTTATGCAGCGCATGAAGTACTACAGGCCCATCGCTCCCTATTAAATATTCTAAAATGGCAATTCTCTGATTGGTAACTCTTAGACCAGCGCTCTTTATGACTTCTCGAACATCTTGCATTGGACAAATATAAATTATCAAACGTGATTTATCAAACAATTTGTCTTTTCCTTTCGTTATTTTTGCAACATTGTTACATTTGTGATTAAAAATTGCCTCATATGAAAAAATTACCTGTTACTGTATTGAGTGGCTTTCTTGGAGCAGGAAAGACGACACTACTAAACCACATCTTACATAATAAAGAAGGCCTTAAAGTCGCCGTCATCGTCAATGACATGAGTGAGGTGAATATAGATGCTCAATTGGTAGAGCGCGAAAATGTGTTAAACAGAACCGAAGAAAAGTTGGTAGAGATGAGTAATGGTTGCATTTGCTGCACCTTAAGGGAGGACTTAATGGTAGAGGTCGAGCGTTTAGCAAAGGAGCAAAGGTTTGACTACCTGCTGATAGAAAGCACAGGTATCTCAGAGCCGGTGCCGGTAGCTCAGACATGGGACTTTGTAGACGAAGAAATGGGTATTAACCTCAGCAAGTTTTCATATATCGACACGATGGTGACCGTCGTCGACTGCTACAATTTTTTCAAGGACTTTGGCAGCAGTGATTTATTGAAGGATAGAGACCTGGTAGAAGACCAGAGAGATGCGCGTACCATAGTCAACCTCCTCACCGATCAGGTCGAGTTTGCCAATGTAATCATACTCAATAAGACAGACCTCGTTGACAAAAAGACTGTCGGCATATTGAAGTCAGCCATTGCCAAGCTCAATCCATCGGCTAAAATCATCACCAGTAGCTTTAGCCGGGTATCGCCAAGAGAGATCATCGATACCAGCTTATACAATAGCGCTGAGGCTTCCATGTCACAGGCTTGGATTGACGAGTTAAAAAATGACCACATTCCGGAGACAGAGGAGTACGGTATCTCTTCGTTTGTCTTCAAGTCAAGCAAGCCGTTTCACCCGGAGCGATTCTGGAGCTATCTCAATCAAAATTATCCTGCCAATATCATCCGTGCCAAAGGTCTATTTTGGCTGGCATCAAGACCTGACGAAGCAATAAACTTTAGTCAGGCAGGCGGCTCACTAAGAGTGCAGCAAGCCGGTGTATGGTGGGCGAGTATGTCGTACAATGACCGTATACAGCACCCGGCCTATTTGCAACACAAAGATTATATAGAGTCAAAATGGACTGACGATTTCCAAGACCGTGCTAATGAACTTGTCATCATAGGGCAAGACCTAGACCAGAGCCTCGTGGAGGCAGAATTGAACACCTGCCTACTTACTGATGAAGAAGTCAAACTATGGAAAAATGGAATTAGGTTCAATGATCCATTCCCGGAAGTATTGTAGGTATATTAATATGAGTAAGGAAAAATAAAGTCATGCAAGTCATGAGGCGTTTTTGCACCCCAGTTCTTCATTAATGGAAGGCTATTTGGAATATCAGTAATCCCCTTGTCTCCGGTAGGTCAGAGAATCTTGTATACACAAGACTGAGGCCCGCCCTACACCTCCAAATCAGGATCTTCCAACGTTTGTAATGTTGAGCCAAAAACACGTAAATTTCTGACTTGCATGACATCTATGCCACAAAAGCACATGATCAAATATATGGTAAAATATCGATACTAACAAATTTATCTTATACAAAATACCATATAGTCCATTTTTGGAATAAGTAATAGCCGTGTTAATGGAATATCATAAGCAGTCTCAAATCTTCCATCTAGTCCAATTGGAGGTCAATAAAAAAACCATGTAACCACTGAAAACTAAGCTCGATCTCTGAAGCTGAGAATAGCAGAGAAGATATGTGAGTATCTATTATTGGCGCTTGCACCGACATTGGTCAGGGCGTAATCGATCCTTAGTCGTCCAAACATCAAGCCCAATCCAAATGCAGGTCTCATCGTCATCGACTGCCTATCGGGATTAATAATTTGTCGCACTCTTTGGAAGTTGCCAATACCACCTCTCAAAAATACGAGGCTATTATAACCGACTTCTACACCTAGAGCTGGATCAATGTTGATGGCCGATGTACTGACAAGCACATTTCGCTGGCCGTCTATAGTGATATGACCCATGGTCTCTGCCAGAAGCGAGTAGTCGCCAAACTGCCACCTATAACCAACTGCAGGGATAATCGAAGGCCTTGTGATCTCTGTCGATGCTGAGATGATTTCATTATTGGTAGCTTCGAAAACTTCTTTTTGTTCGTCAGTAAATGTATAGCGCCACCTATTGTAAGTGGTCGTGATATCACGACCAAGTATACTGAACATAAAATTGTTTTTCTCGTACATCAGACTGAGGTCGATGCCTATACCCCATGCTGTACCGAAGGGACCTGCCTGACTAAACAGTATCTTAGCACTACCGCCAACGCGCCAATGCTTATTTTTCAAAGCCTGAGCATAGCTGACAAATATGCCGTAATTGGCATAAGAGAATTCGCTGATATTGTCATAGTTAATCGCACCATTAGCGTCGTATAAGTTGAGTGTATTGGGGATGTTGTCTATACCGTTTCTTATTACAGACAGACCAACATAGGACATATTGGTCGTATCAAGGCGCTTGGCTATACCCAGATAGTCATGCTTGACAGCACCTGTAAACCATTCTGCATGCATAGCTCCGATCTCCAGCGGGGCATCGATCCTTGTCATTGCAGCCGGATTCCAATATGTGCTGAACACATCATCAGAGCTAGCTACAGTAGCATTCATCATGGCTTGCCCTCTGGCGCCTATACCGATATTCAGATAATCATTTTGGTACACTTGACCTAATGCCATCTGGCCTATGACCATCAACCCTCCAAAAACAATTAACGATAGTAATTTATACTTCATCCTGTAAAAATATGACAATCGAACGCTAAGGTAGAAAAGAATATTTCCCTGTTAAGAATTGATCTGTGTTTTTTAGGTGAAATTGTGCGTTTTGAGACTAATTCTTCAATTAGACAATTCTACCTAGCTTAAACCTATATTAAATTATCTGACTATAATTTCAAATTACTGTTACATTCTGCATCAGCGATGTGCAGTGGTCACGAGCGCATGCGAGTGAGTCCGCAGGACCGAGCGAACAGCGAGTCACGAAACGTAGCGACCCGCAACGCAGTGGAGGGTGATGCCCAAAGCGAAAAAATGAAATAGACCCCTATATCAATAGCACGAAAATCTGTCAATCCAAGATCCTATCTGCATTTAATTCAATGCAAACCGCACTCTTATTCCACTATTAATGTTGGTAATAGGGAAGGTAATGGTCGTAGCAGGTACCGATCGCGAGTAGTCTACAAACAGCCTAATGGTCAGGGCCTGATTAACGTCATATTCGACAAATGGACTGATCCGTGTCGTCCGCATACCACGGGTAGGGATTGCCGGCTGCTCCTGTTCAAGTAGGTGAATGACGGTGAGGTCATCCCTGATAGAGAAATCAAAGTTTATTCTTAAATTATTGGACTGGGCTTGCTGACGAGCTCTACCTCCCTGCTGTCCACCTATAGCAGATCTATCTCCGGGACGTCTGCCCTGGTTGCCTCTTTGATTTCGGGGCTTGAATATACCAATGACCACATTCTTTATTTCATAGCCAAATCCCAGAATGATTTCATTGGTTTGTGTCTCACTCAATTGATAATCGATAAAGCTCATTGCCAGGTTTCTATTCTGCCGAATATCTAACCTGAGACGAATATCATTCTTGGTCTTCATATCAATACCGATAAGCGGATTCATCGCTTCATTTATGATCACCGTGGGGATTTCAAACCTAGAATAGTAATTGGATGTAATTTCATTGACAACCAACTCACCTTCCATGAACTTGGCACTGGTGTTAAATGAATTTACACTCATTGTAGAATTATAGGCATGGCTTAGTCGCAAGCTAGACAGGAAATTGGCAAACATCGGAATTTTGGCAAGACCATCATAGGAGATATTCCAATTAGGCCTTGGAATCGTTCTTTCAAAGTCAAGTTTTACCTCGTCAAGTGGTATGCCGGCATATGTAGCCAGAAAAGCAGGTACTAATACATCGGTTTGAAAGCGGCCAAGCCCTTCAGCAAATTCATCTCCATCCTCGTCGTGCACTGTACCGGGAGGCAAGCCATATTTCTCGACAGCTACTCTCTGGGAAATGCGTTCTCGTGAACGTTCAAAATCTCTAAACATATCATTGAAATCATTGCCAAACAGCGTATTAAGTGCCATGAAGGATACGGTATATGATCCTATATCCCGGGACTGAAGCCGCCTCACCTCTCCACCATCCGGTTCTGTGTTCTTGAGAAAGACAGTGTTATTTATCATTCGAGTGCGAGAGGCGTCGATATCGATTTTGAAATCTCTGAATGGCTCCAGGGTAAGCCTGGCATCGAGATTTTCTGAAAAGCCACGCATGACCTGTTGGTTGAGCAAGAAGGTATCAACGATCCATCCATTCGCTGCAAAATTATCCAGATCTCTATCTGTAGGTGAAAATCCGCTCACATACTGCCAACCGGGAGCTGACCAATTTTGACTTAAACCCATGAGGTTAGGCGTGGGGTCAAATCCGGGCACTATAGAGTTTGTATTTTGTGAGACATTGACTCTTAGCTTCCTAATACTCAGTAATGGCCTTACCAGTATTTGCTCTATAATCGATGGGCCTGACTTTTCTTCATCTTTTTTCCGGCCTCCGGGTTTTTCGTCGGCTTTATTGGGGTCTACTTGCTTGCCAAATTGCTCCATTGCTCTACCTCTGGCAGCTCCGGGTCTGGCGCCACCACCACCTCTACCGGCTCTTTCGATTTTTTGAAGGTACTTCCATTTACCGTAAAGTCGATCAAAGTTTAAGTCTGCATTGACAGAGCGGTTTTGACTGTTTTGAATGACATTCCCCAAAAACTCCTGCTCTAATGCCGCCCTGTTCCATGCAAATGAAGTATTAACATTTGCCCTAATGTTGACAAAGTCAAGAAGTGGAAAATTTTTCATCGGGACAGTATATGACAAGTTGGCTGTGTGCATATAATTTCTCGATCGACCAAGGGAAGCTATATTATTAAGGATAAACTCTCGATTTGCTTGTCGACTAAAGTCTTCATTCTGAAAACCATCTCTGTCTATTTCCGGCAATTCATCTATGATGCTATTATTCATGGCGTTGAAGACCAATTTCAATGACTTGGTAAAGTCCCATTGCAAATTGTAATCTCGATCCCATAGAAACTGCTTGTTAACCCAGAAGTTGAGCTCAGGGTCTGTGAACCTGAATACTCGCTCTTGATAGATCCGATCAAACGTGTTGATCATGGTAAATGAGTTCGGAAGTGGGTTGAAGTTGAAGTCAGTTATGAATTTAAAATACTTGTCCTTTTTGATTAAGTTTTTGAATGGCGTGATAAAACCTCCCCTCCTTGAATAGCTGTAATCAATACTTCCTCGATTCTGAGTTGTCCGATCAAACTCAATGAATGGGTCGGAGCGCTCTACCTGAGCATAGGCATAGTTGAAGTTGAAGTTGGAGATATTCCAGGGCATTATTTTTTCCTTAGAACTCTCAATACGCACATTGTTAAAGCTGTAAGTTCTTGTGACCTGTCGATCAATAGCCTGCCTTCTCAGAGAATCCCTGGTGCCTCGGTCAGGTGCAGCATTTAATTTGTCACTCAATTCGATATCCAAATCATAAGGATCGAACTGTGGTGTCCTAATAGCATTGGAATACTGAGCGAAGAAAGGCATCTGCACACCTGATTGCTCACTAAAAAACCTACCTAATTGAAGGTTAGTCGTCCAATCGTAATCGAAAATCTGTTCTCGACTTCTCTCCTGAATACGCTGCTCTAGCCCACCAAAGCCGATAGTGCTGTAATTTCCGGATAGGCTCATATTACCCAGGTCTGCCAATTCCAGATTGACAGTAGCCTGTGCAGCGACACCGCCCTCCTCATCAAATCCCGTAACTCTAAGCTCATTGGCCCATACCTCAAAACACCTCGGCGTTGTCGGATCTCCAATGTTTTTGACACCGATCATGATACCTCTGACCAGGCCCAGGTTGGGGTTACCTATTACCTTAACATTGTTTTGAGGTTTGTCGGGATCAACTGTCTGATACAATTGGGTCAGGGGAATATTGAGGGTATTTCTTTCTACTTTTAAATCTCTGAACAGGTCCAATGAAAAGTCCATTTCATTCTCTTTCAACCAAATATTGGCTGCATTTCGGATACCCTGAGCCGGGTCTGACATGGTCAATGGCACTTCATATTCATAGTAGTTATTGGTAAAGTCAGAACCAAACCTTATGAATATACTTACTTCTCCAGGTGGTATGGGGTCATTTTGATGATCGGCTTCTTCTGCATGAACAAACATCTTGACGCGGTCAAAAAGCCTCATATCATAGTTCAATAATCTGTAGGCTGCCTGAGCATTGTCCTTAGTGAGGTTGCACACGGTGAGCGCCAGTGATTGTTCATTTTGGAATACATCAGGGAAAGCACCGATTGCTTGCTCTCTCTGTATACCCGGCGGGATAACATAATTAAAAGGTAACTTGCCACTATTCTCATCAAAGTTTACAGCTGCCAGGTCAAAAAATACATCGTCTGCACCTGAACCATCGATAATAACACCAGGCTCCCTGAGTGACCTCAAGTAACGCCTCCACTGATTCCGTATGAGCTCAAAACGAGCAAATCTAAAGGTTGCTGTCTGGTCAAACTCTGTCATGTACATCCTGATGAATCGTATCGATCTGAAGTCGTTGATCCCATTGACGGCTCTGGTAAACTGCATGACAGGCACCTTAAATCGATACCAAAATTCACCCTGTCTGACTTCTATCTGGTCTGTGATATAAGGGTTGTTTTCTCTATCTATACCTCCAACACCATCAGGTTCTACAGGGATGACATATTCATAGTATGATTCTGTTTCATTAAGGGTGTTGTCCCTATTAATATCCTCACTGTCAGGTATGTTAGTGTAGGCCGTGTTAATATTAAGACCGAGCTCTCTTGGTGATCTTGAATTCCCTTCCGGGTTGTTCCATTTTAAATATCTATCTATCACAGATGTACCATCGGGGAAGGATTGATCTTGAAAATGTAAGAAGTTGTCATTTGCCGGGTCATTTAAAATGGTTTGATATACATCGGGATTTATACCGCCGTTTTGCAGTGCTTGAAGATAATCCTCCAAAAACTCACGCTCTAAATCATCATCCATACCATCCAGACCTACGTCCTGAGCTTCTCTATTGGCATCGTCTATGTCAAAAGCAGGTACAATCTGGGCAACCCTCGGTATTCTTCCCCAGTTGGTTTGGTCTACTCTGATGTTTTCTTGTCCCGGGGTGGGCATACCGTTTTCAAAAAACAACCTGGAGTCTCTTAATATATCCTCGGATATGTTACCCAAATTGAATACTATTTTACCAGGACCTGTGATAGGCGAATTGTCAGGCTTGTCCATAAAAGGACTCAGCATCCAAAACTCAATGTACTCGACATTTGCTGCCTCGAAGTCATTGGTGGT
>SLDF01000288.1 GCA_007125435.1 Saprospiraceae bacterium | reverse complement strand
GGATGCACACTGATTGATACAATTTTTATCAGTGTAGACTCCATTCCTCTAGGTACAGAAATCACATCAGTACCTTTTGAAGAGGACTATTGCCCTGGTGAAGAAATATCATTGTTCAGTAAAATGTATGATGGCTTACCCTTTCCTGATATCACATTTGATTGGGAGCCTAAAGATGGATCTGTTCAATCACCAACTGATGCCTATAATTTGTTCATTACTACAACTGTAACCAACACTTACATCAGAACCATCACGAACGGTGGGTGTGAACAAATCGACTCAATAGAAATTATTGTAAAAGAGCCTGAAATAGAATTAAACCTGACCGATACTATTGTGTGTCCCGGAGAACCGGTACAGATCAGAATATTAAACGATGTCACCGACATCATGTGGTCGCCGGCTCAGGGTTTATCCTGTACAGATTGCCCTGACCCTGTAGCAACAGTTAATCAAACCACGACTTATACGGTACAAGGTGAAAATCAGGATTGTCCAGTATCAGCCTCTGTGACTATACAGGTTTATAATATACCCATTCTCAATCTCGAGGTAGAACCACAGCCAGAGGATTTATATCGAGGAGATTCTGTATTCGTGACAGTAGCTAGCTTTAATCCTATGCTACCGGAAGAAACAGAGTTTTTCTGGGTGTACAACGGAAGTAATGCCGGAACCAGTGAAGAATTGGTGACTTTTGCCGATAATGATGTAAATACAGTATCCGCTACATATGTCACAGATGATGGATGTGAGGTCACTGTGACTAGAGATATCATTGCTCAGGAGCCTGAATATGATATACCTTCAGCTTTTACGCCGGACAATGATATGATCAATGATGTGTTTAGGGTAGTCGTGAAAGGTAATATCGAAGTCAAGGAAATACGCATTTATAGTCGATGGGGCCAACAAGTATTCAGCGGTAATAATAATGACGGCTGGGATGGTATGTTTAGAGGTCGGGAAGCACCACCAGAGGTATATGCCTATGTCGTCATTATAGAACTACCAAGTGGACGAACTATAAGAGAAAGGGGTGACGTTACTTTATTGAGATAATGTATAAAAGATGATACAGAAATTAGTGTTTGTGTCGTCTATTACTGAAATCTCTAGTATCCTTTTTCTGAGCCAATTCAACTATAATTTTCATCAATCCTACTATGGATAAAATAACGAGATAGCCAATTGTCAATACAAAATACAGCCACTTAAAAGTAGCCGCTTCTCCAATTGGTACTTTCGTTAGAGTCCATGCTGTCAAAGCAGATAAAATCAATAGCGATGCATAACTCATAATGGATCTGGACCAGTATACAGCTGTGGATTTGGCAGATAGAAAAACCAATCCATTACCAATGCTAAATAATAGTAAGAAAGATGCAGAAACCACCCAAATCACTTTAAAGCTAGAAGGGAAAAATCCAACCATCTGAAACAGCTTGGCAGCAGTAGCAAAGACAAGAATTAAAGTGTAAGCAATAGCAGCCTGGTAGAATGGATTTAATTTACTGTTTGTCGAAGCTTTTGCAATGAAATTCATAAAATATGTTTAATAGTTAAACATCAATTTCGCCAAAAAGGTCATATTCAATTGCATCAATTATTTTAACCTGTGCAAAGTCTCCTATTCTAACATACTGATTACTAGCATGAACGAACACTTCATTATCAACTTCCGGACTATCAAACTCAGTTCTACCTACGAAATACTCCCCTTCTTTTCTATCAAATAAAACTTTGAGGGTCTCTCCTATTCTGCTTTGGTTTTTTGCTAGTGATATATCTTTTTGTATAGCCATCAATCTATTGGCTCGTTCAGCTTTGACCTCTTCTGGAACATCATCTTCCATTTTAAATGCTGAGGTGTCTTCTTCATGAGAATATTGGAATACCCCTAGCCTATCAAATTGTATTTCTTTCACAAAGTCACAGAGTTCTTCAAAGTCTAGCTCAGTCTCTCCGGGAAAGCCAACCAACATGGTCGTCCTAAGTGCAATACCGGGAACAATCTTTCTGGCAAGATGCATCAAGTCAGTTTGATCCTTTCTGGTAATTTGCCTTTTCATTGCAAATAGCATGGGGTCAGATGCGTGTTGTAGAGGAATGTCCAGGTAATTACAAACCTTTTCATTTCTGGCTATTTCATAGAAAATGTCTTCAGGGAACTTACTCGGATATGCATAATGCAGCCTTATCCATTCTATACCATCTACTTCAGCCAGAGCTTGTAACAGTTCAGGCAAAGATCGCTTTTTATACAGATCCAGACCATAGTAGGTCAACTCTTGGGCGATCAACATTAACTCTTTAACGCCATTCTTCGCGAGATGTCTGGCTTCGTGAACAAGACTTTCTATTGGCCTTGAGATATGCTTACCCCTCATGAGTGGAATAGCGCAAAAAGAACAGGTACGATTACAGCCCTCAGATATTTTTAGGTAAGCAAAATGTTGAGGTGTGGTGATAAGACGTTCTCCAATAAGTTCGTGCCTATAGTCAGCATTGAATTTAGCTAGTAGTGCAGGTAAATCCAGAGTGCCGAAATAAGCATCAACTTCAGGTATCTCCTGCTCAAGGTCATTTTTGTATCTATGAGACAAGCAGCCCGTAACGTATAGCTTATCAATCTTGCCCTCTTTTTTTGCCTCTGCATATTCAAGAATAGTATTGACGGACTCTTCTTTTGCTAAATCGATAAAACCACATGTATTTACTACAATAACATTGGCATCTAAGTCATCATCTTCATGGGCAACTTCTATATCGTTAGACCTTAATTGGGTAATGAGGTTTTCAGAGTCTACGAGGTTTTTAGAACAACCCAATGTAATGACATTGACTTTATCTTCTTTGTGATGCTTGGTTTTCAACTTTCTAATCTTTAATGAGGCGCAAATATAACGATTAAAGACCAGTCAAAGGCTAGACATCAGGTTTTTGAGCTTCCTTTATGACATCTATAATATTGTTGAATATTTTAGGGTCACTTGAAAGGAAGTCACTCAAGTTAACCCATTCAGCTTTTTCAATGTCTTCTTCTGTTTGTGGATGAAGATCAAGGGACATGGTTCTCATTTTAAACCATTTTGTAACCTTAAGTACACGCGTTCCTTTTGTCTTTCTGTAGGTATGATACGTCGTAATAAGGTGTCTTTTTAGCTCTATGTCTTTAATTCCAGTTTCTTCTTTTACTTCTCTAACGGCCGTTTGTAAAATATTTTCACCGGGATCCATCTTACCTTTAGGAAGATCCCAAAAGCCTCTTCTGAATATAACCAGTACCTGACCATTTTGATTCTTAACAATGCCGCCGCCAGCTTCTATAACTTCATAAAGGGAAGAAAAGTCATCAAATGCTTTGACAACGTTTTTACATTTAATGATCACTTCTATATCCTCTTGATGTTGTTTTTCAAGCATATCAATGTAAGGAAAGAAAAACTTAGGCTTACCCAAATAAGTGCCTCTGATGACTTCAGAAGCTGTTGTTTTGAATGAGTCAAAATCATCGTTTGATATTAAAGTGAGCGGTATATTATTGATATAAATTTTGTACATTTGGCCTCAAATTATTTAGTATGTATGAATCGCAGACAAAATTGGCAGAAGACGTTGCCAAATTACTGCTCCAAATAAAAGCAATTAAATTAAGTCCACAAAATCCTTTCACATGGGCTTCAGGAATATCTTCACCAATATACTGTGACAATCGTGTGTCGCTATCATTTCCCAGTGTCAGAGATATTATTTCAAATGGACTATCTAGGTTGATTTCAAATCATTTACCAATAGACGCTATCGCCGGCGTAGCGACAGCAGGAATACCACATGGTGCTATTGCTGCTTACAGACTCGGACTACCATTTGTGTATGTAAGAGACAAAGCAAAGTCACATGGACGTAACAATCAAATAGAAGGCTATCTTCCCGAAAATAGCAAGGTAGTCATGGTAGAAGACCTGATATCGACAGGTGGAAGTAGCTTAAAAGCTGCTGATGCGCTTATCAGTCAAGGTCATGAGGTGATTGCAGTTATCGCCATTTTTTCCTATCAATTGCCGGAAGCTATTGCTAATTTTAGTAAAGCAGGTATACCGTATTTTACTATAACTAATTATGATATACTTATAAAAGTCGCAGAATATATTGGATATATTACGCCCCATGATTTGGACACATTAGAAGACTGGAAGAATGATCCCCAGTCCTGGCATCCGTCTTAGTCAGATAGAAAAAACGTAAAGTATATAATTTAGACTTACAGCCAGAATATTGAAAGCAACTAAACGACAAACCATAAGATCGTAGGATAAAAAGAGTAAAGAAATATGTACAGCATTAATCAAGAAGGGTTAGATTTTTTGAAGCGTTACATCAACAATGCAGCGCCAACAGGTCAAGAATACAATGGGCAGAAACTATGGATAGAATACATAAAGCCCTATATAGATGAATGGCATACAGATAACTATGGTACAGCTTATGGTGTGATTAATCCCGGGCAAGATTATAAAATAGTCATAGAGGGTCATGCCGATGAGATATCATGGTTTGTAAATTACATTACCGATGACGGATTTTTACATGTCATCAGAAATGGTGGAAGTGATCACCTTATTGCACCATCAAAGAGAGTAAATATCCATAACAAGAATGGAATAGTCAAAGGTGTCTTTGGCTGGCCGGCAATCCATGTCAGAAAAGGAGAAGATGAAAAACTGAAACCTACAATTGAAAACCTATTTATAGATGTAGGAGCTAAAGATAAAGAAGAGGTTTTAGGAATGGGTATTCATGTCGGAGCTGTCATTACCTATGAAGATGAATTTACAGTATTAAATGATAAGTATTTTGTTGGTAGGGCTTTAGATAATAGAATCGGTGGTTTTTGTATCGCAGAGGTAGCTCGTTTACTTCATGAAAATAAAAAGAACCTTCCTTATACGCTATACATTGTCAATGCAGTCCAAGAAGAAATTGGGCTAAGAGGTGCTGAAATGATCGCACAGACCATTAAGCCAAACGTTGCTATAGTGACAGATGTGACACATGATACTGCTACCCCTTTAATGAAGAGTAAAAAGCTAGGTGATGTTAAATGTGGCAAGGGTCCATCTGTAACCTACGCTCCTGCCGTACATAATAATCTGCTGAATCTAATCATTGATGTTGCTGAAAAACATAAGATAAACATCCAGCGGGAAGCAGCCTCAAGGTCAACAGGTACGGATACTGATGCATTTGCCTATTCAAATGGTGGCGTACCATCTGCTTTGATTTCATTACCACTGAGATATATGCACACGACAGTAGAAATGGCTCATAAATCAGATGTAGAATCTG
Organism: Saprospiraceae bacterium; assembly: GCA_007125435.1. Classification (GTDB taxonomy): domain Bacteria; phylum Bacteroidota; class Bacteroidia; order Chitinophagales; family Saprospiraceae; genus SLDF01. Next base: position 7,369 of record SLDF01000288.1, on the reverse strand, counting down.
TGGTCAAGTTAATTTACAATACCTTGCTGACCATTGAAAATGGGCAATCTTTTAAGTATTTCTGATCTTTAATAATAGTATCAGGTGGAAATGGATCAGGGTTGATCCGAATTCAAATAATCAAGCATATGATCTCAAGTTTTACATCTTATCGGTAATTTAGCCATTCTATCAGGTAGAGCAATAAGTTTGCATGGCTATGTTAAAGTCTACGGTGTCCGGAAATATATGGATAGGTATCGGAGCAGTCAGTGTGTATCTGGCTGCGCAAGCCATACTTTTCAATGATATAAATTTCTCATATTTGGCTTTACTCTTTAGTAGTACAGTATTTTCTTATTTACTGCATAGACTTGGCAAACCTCATTTAAAGACTTTTCATATAGTAATTGGGCTTTTTTTTGGCTCATTGAGTTTACTCTACTTTATATTTCATTTTGAACTCAATAGCGTTCTATATCTCATTATTCCTACTGTAATAACCACAAATTATCTGATATCCAGACAAATCGATACTTATTCCATCAGGAAACATGCCTGGCTAAAGCCAATAAGTATTGCTTTTACATGGAGTTGGTGTGCTTTAGGGCCAAATTGGTTGGATTCTCCATCCTATGAGTATGTGATAATATTTTTAATGATATTCTGCCAGATACTGAGTCTCGCAATAATTTTTGATGTTAAAGACAAATCACTAGATCATGCAGAAGGGATAAGTACATTAGCACAAAAATTCAGTTTGCCACAATTAAAGACCTTGTGTATTTCTATTGCCTTATGTGCATTTGCCCTCATGGTGATTTACAGTATTAGTTATAGTCTACCGCTTTCACTATTTCTTTGGTTTTCAAAGATATACATCCTTCAAATCATAGTTATCTCTCTAATCACTTCTAATAGAGATTCACTTTACTACTATATTTATATTGACGGCATTATAGTATTATCTGGTTTATACCCTGCGCTGCACATATTTATCATTAATACTTAATGAAGATGTTTTTAGATATAGACAGGTATGTCTGAAAATATATCCAAGCATGGACGATATAGCTTAATCTATTTTATTATCAACAAATTTGCATCAGCGCTGCGGAGGGGTGGTGTAGCGAATGCGGAACCAGACTAGGTGTAGCGATAGCGGAATCTAGGCCGAGCGAATAGCGAGCCCCGTAGCATAGCGACCCTTCTCCCATCCTCAAACCTTATTGAGGATGGGAGAAGGGTGATGCCCAAAGCACAATAAAAAATAGACAAAATAAAGGCTTAATAAAAATTCTTGGTATCGTTTTTTTTTAAAAATCACAGCTCAAACTACACGGATGTAAGCAAATATTTTTTTCTTTACAGAAATAATACATACGATGAATAGAGATATCAAACAATGGGTAAGTCCGGCTCTTAATAAAAACATGGAAATTGCTATCTACGGGCACTATGGCTTTTCACTCTTAATGTTACCTACTGCGGCAGCAGATTATCTGGAATATGAGCGATTCCTTATGCTAGATGCGCTGAAAGGACCTATAGAAGCCGGTAAGGTTAAGGTATTTTCTATTAATAGTATTAATGCAGAAAGCTGGCTAAATAAAAATATGCATCCCCGGCATAAAGCGATAAGACACCAACAATTTAATGACTATGTATATAATGAAGTCGTTCCATTTATAAGAAATAGTACTTCCAGCGATACGCCAATAATCACTACCGGGGCTTCTCTTGGGGCCTTACATGCTGCAAATTTATTTTTCAAAAGACCTGATCTCATTAATGGAACCATTGCCATGAGCGGTGTATATGATTTGACAACATATACTGATGGCTATTATGACGATGATGTTTATTTTAATTCACCTTGTCATTATTTACCAAACTTAAATGATGAATACTACTTGCCTATCTTGCAGCAATCAAGGCATATACATATTCTTAGTGGGTCAGGTAATTATGAATCTCCAGAAAGCTCTAGAAATTTATCTAATGTATTAAATGGAAAAGGAATACCGCACGAATTGGATATATGGGGATACGATATGCACCATGACTGGCCTACATGGCGTGCTATGTTGCCTTATTATGTTGAATCTAGATTCTGATCCGATACCTATTTATAATCCATAGATGGGGTTATTTCATTGTGTAGTCTTGGGCATCACCCTCGTCCTGTTGTCCTCTGGTCGCTTTTTAGAGTCTGAAAATAGCCATCTTAATGATCCCATGTCTTGCTTTTTTGAGCGATATCTTCGAAAAAAATACTTACGGAGTCAGGCTACCCTTGATGCCATCTTCAAAGGCTAGACCGCTGCACTGCTTGATAATTTTACTTTATACTTCTTGGTTCATCGGTCGCGTAGCACTTGAGGCTATGCTCTCTCCTCACCACTCGTCTAAAGTAAAATTCTCTAAGCTCTAGCACTTTTTAGACGACATCAAGCATAGCCTTGGGCTATGCGCGTATTTTTTATTCTTCGATCTCAATCAAAACAGCTTCGACTTAGATCATACGACGGCTATTTTCAGACTCGCTACAGGACTCCCTGAAAGGTCGGCCTCTTCTCCGCTTATCTCTTCGCAGAGTCTGGCTCCTTACGTCGCCACCCTTACGCATCGCTGATGCATTAACAGGAAAAATGAAATTTTAAACCCGAATTATCGAATTCTAATAATAAAACAATATACGTACTCATAATGTGAGCAAAATGTATATTATATTTGTAGACATCTTATCATTCCATCAATTAATCATAAATATTACATACATGAAATTTAGAATTGCCCTTCTTTGTCTTTTTAGCGCTCTTGTCATTGTTGCCTGTAGTAAAGACGATGATGAAGATAATGGTATGACCATCGAAGAATGTGAAGAAACACCTACATACAATGATGACATACAGCCTATTATGGAAGAAAAATGTGCTACACCAGCATGCCATGGTGGTGGAGAGTCTCCTGGTGACTTCAGAGACCTAAGTGTCCTACAGCAATACATTGACGCTGGGCTAATTGAAGAAAGGGTTTTAATTCAAAGGAATATGCCTCCAGCCGGTATGCAGCTTACAAGTGAAGAACTACAAGCATTTCAATGCTGGGTCGAAGGTGGGTATCCTATAGAATAAATATGAGAAAAAAACCTTAGGTAATAAATATTGAAAACGGCTATTTAGGTGGTAAACTATATGACCAAATAAATAGCCGTTTATAAAGGATATTCTTAAATTGAGCACGTCGGCTCCTCTATATTATTACTCCTCCACTTTCACAGACATGCCGCTTTCAAGCCGGCGGGCAATTGCACTGTAGGGACCTGTAACTACTTTTTGCCCTTCTTTTAGTCCCTCTTTAATGACTATGTAGGTATCATCTTGAATACCTGTCTTTACTATCTGTCTTTTAATCGTATCTGCTTCAATTACAAATACCACTTCCTTTATGTCACTAACAGTCTTTTGTCTTACACTTACTGTTTTTTTCTCATCCTTGCTCTCCTTATCTTTCTTTTCTGACAAATCTCTGGTGGTTACTGACTGAATAGGTACAGATAAGGCATCTTCAACACTATTAGTTGAAATGGTGACGGATGCAGACATACCAGGTCTGAATGGGTATTTCAGCTTATCCGTTAATAAGTCACTATATGATTCAGGGTTAATGCGAACCCTCACAACAAAATTACTGACCTGATCTGAGCTCAAGGACTGTGTAGCTTCAGCAGCACCGCTTTTAAATGCTGAGTTAGCAATCTGAGTCACCTTACCACTGAATGTCCTGTCGCTATAGGCATCGACTTCAATTTCAACATCATCACCTAAATTTACCCTGACAATATCATTCTCACTGACCTCTACCTGTACTTCCATTGTATTCAGGTTTGATATTCGCATCATTTCAGTACCGGTCATTTGTATGGTACCCACTACCCGCTCTCCTTTCTCTACATCTAGTCTTGTCACAATCCCATTTGTTGGCGAAAAAATGGACGTTCTTTGCAATGAAGTTTGTAATTCCTTTAGTGACGCTTGCGAGCTTTTGACATTATATTTTGAAGCTTCTACATTCTTGATAGCAGAGTTCACAGAAGCTTCTGCTGCTTTTAGGTTAGCTTCTAATCCTCTGAAGTTTGCTTCTGAGGCTTCAAAGTCTTGAGCAGATATGACACCATCTTCGGCAAGTCTCTTATTTCTTTCATAAAGCGCTCGCGCATTGACCAATTGGGCGTCTATCTGTTCCTTTTGGGCGATTGCATTCTGAACCTGTGCCTCAGCTTGAGCCAATTGAGAACGAGAAGTATTTAAGGCTGCCTTACCGCGCTCTACATTAGAAAGATAAATATCAGGGTCTATTTTAGCTAAAAGCTGACCAGCTACGACTGAGTCACCTTCCATCACATGTAGTTCTACTATTTCTCCGGATACGTCTGAGCTGATCTTAACTTCTACTTCAGGAAAAACTTTTCCACTGGCGACAACAGTTTCTGTTATAGATCGCTTCTGTACTTCTTCAGCTTGTACGATTTCCATATCATCTTTATTCATATTGATGATTATACTTGAAATAATGAGGAGTACAACTACCCCAATTATTATCCAAATCCACTTATTTCTTTTTTTCATATTATTGTAATTTGCAATTGTCTGTATCGTTTAAAGTCGAATAGGCTTGCCAAGATAGAAATCAATAACCTTTAGCCTAAAGATGTACTCATATTTAGCTAAAAGTTGATTGATGACAGCATTGTCATATCTAGTTTTAGCATTTGTGTATTCAAAAGAGTTGATAACACCTGCAGCAAGTCTATTACCCGCATCTTGCAAAACACGCTCAGCTGCTCTAAGTGCTTTATTTGATGCCATGAGTGTCTGCCATGCAGCATTAGCATCGGCTACGGATCGCTCTACATCATTTTTTAGCTGAAGCTTAGTCTGCTCCAACTCAAGGTCACTTGCATATTTACCAAGTCTTGCCCTTTCTACACCAAGCCTTGTTTGGCCATTATTGTATAAAGGTAAAGAAATCTGAATACCAACACCTACACCTAAGTTTCGGTCTAATTGGTCGAAATATGGCTGATTGTCAAAGGTCGGAACTTCCTGAAAAAATTGAATCACACTGGTCTCTCCATCAATAATTACAGGTGTAGGGGGTGACTGCACAATATCAAAACCCGAGGGCGTTCTTGCTATTGAGGAGTAGTTAGTATTCAATTGGACAAATGTAGATATCGTAGGATACCATCTTGATTTGGCAATTTCTTCCTCTTTAAGAGCACTCTCTATTCTCAGTTCACTAGCAGTCACTTGAGGTTGTGTCTGTAGAGCAGCATTGAATACCTCAGAAGGATTAATGATCGGTACCTCCAATTCACTTTCCAGATCAGGTCTCACTATTTCAAGTGTTTCATCGGGCTGCATGAACATTAGCTGTTTTAATTCGAGACGCCCCAAGACTATGTTGTTGTTAGCCGTTACTATTTCTTGCTCATTTAATGCCAATTGACTTTCAACTTCTAATAAATCAGCAAGAGGCAACGCCCCTGCTTCTACTAGCTTTCTAGTCTGATCTAATTGCTCTCTTGTCAATTCGAGATTGACCTGAGCAGCCTCATAATTGTCAAACGCTAGTAATAGATTGAGGTAAGCTTGTGCGACGGCCAGGGATAGGTCATTAAGTGATTGATCTCTTTCTTTGCGTGCTACATCAGCTTCGATGCGAGCCTGCTTTATCGTATTATTTATTCTATTGCCATTGTACAGTACGAATCCGGAATTCAATGAAAAACCATTGGTATACAAAGAACTCACAACAAATGTATTTGTAGTTGGATCAATTGTACGACCAAAGTTTCCACCCAGACTACTGGTAATATTCAGTGAAGGAAACCTGGACTCAATAGCCAACTGCTGTGAAATTTCACTGTTTCTGACATTCAAATTGGCCTGTTGCAACTGAAGGCTGTTGTCTATAGCAAATTCTATACATTGGCCTAGATCGTATTGCTGTCCCACAATTTTCCCTACAAGGAAAATATGTAATGACAAAAACAACGAAAGTTTAATAAGTCTATCCATATTATCATTTTTAACACAACAATGATAATACCTTAGCACTTACACATAAAACTTTTTCTATCAATGAAAAGAAATTGACGATAAGTAGGTGTTAAACTCTAAGTAAATGTCTGAGATAATTGCACATCTATTTAGATAGGTAACTTCTGAGTGCTCTTCTGTGGTAACTTCTGCGCAGTCGATTTATAGCTCTGTCTTTGATTTGCCTGACCCTTTCTTTGCTGAGGTCATACATTTCAGCAATTTCATCTAGTGACATTTCGGTTACTCCATTAAGACCAAAAAATTTAGATAACACCTCAATCTCTCTAGGTGAAAGAAAAGAAATACCCATTTTCACTTCATCCACCAAAGAGTCTTCCATTAGCTTCAGATCCGGACTCATATCCTCATCTGCATTCATAAGATCAATCAATGAGCTAGACTCTTCATCGTCGCTCAGTGGCGCATCTATGGATAGGTGCTTTGAGTTGTTACTGAGAAGGCTTGACACTTCTTTAGGCGTCAGATCAAGTAATTCTGCTAATTCTTCCACAGAAGGCTCTCTTTCGAATTCCTGTAGAAAAGAAGAGTACGCATTATTAACCTTATTGTAGGAGGCCACTTTATTATTAGGGAGTCTGACTATTCGTGAATATTCTACGATAGCTTGTAGAATAGATTGTCGTATCCACCATACAGCATAAGAAATAAACTTAAATCCCTTAGTTTCATCAAATCTCTTGGCGGCTTTCAGCAATCCAAGATTGCCTTCATTTATGAGGTCACTGAGTGAGAGTCCATTACCTTGATACTGTTTGGCTACAGAAACAACGAATCGCAAATTTGCTTCAATAAGCTGTTGCAATGCAACTTCGTCACCTTTCTTAATACGCTTAGCCAGCACTATTTCATCCTCAGGGGTCAACAAGTCAATCTTCGAGATATCAGATAGATACTTATCTAATGCATAACTCTCTCGAGACGTGATTTTATGAGATATCTTTAGCTGTCTCATCTATTCCAGATTTACTTGTCCTAATATAACGTCTAAATGCGGCTTATAGGTTCTTATATATTGATTTTATTATAAAATGTTATTATATCCTTTTCATGTTTACTAGTTTTTTGGGCATCACCCTCCTCCTTTTCGTCGTCGGGTCGCTTTTAAGAGTCTGAAAACAGCCATCTTAATGATCCCAAGTCTTGCTCTTTTGAACGATATCTTCGAAAAAAAATACTTACGGAGTCAGGCTACCCTTGATGCCATCTTCAAAGGCTAGACCGCTGCACTGCTTGATAATTTTACTTTATACTTCCTGCTT
>SLDF01000044.1 GCA_007125435.1 Saprospiraceae bacterium | reverse complement strand
TCTATGCGGATGGCAGCCATGATGTTTTGGTCCACATCGATATCCAATCCTCTATTTCTGGCTTCTACAATGAGTCGATCTATGGCATTATTGACCTTGGTACCAAACTCCGCTCTTGGAATCTCCAGGTCAATCAAGTAATAAATGTCTTGTGTCAGACTGGTATAGCCTGCAATACGGGCGTTCATTCCGCCTAGTAATACGTCAAAGGGGTCTACATTCATCCTTCCATCTTCTATCTTGAAGCGCACCAATACATCCTCTATATTTTGCTTAGCGAGTCTACTGATCTGTAATCTTTTCGCCAATTCATTGAAGGGCTCGAATCCCTCTATAAATATATCTTCTGCCTTAATGCGACCCTGACTCAAGACGGACGCCAGATCAGGTCTGAGGTTTTGATCCATCAAGCTGTTGAAGTTAATCCCCCCCGAGAATCGCCCGGTAGCCTTCTGCGCCAATGGTGCAAAAGTTTGGATAGTGTTGAACTTTTGAGCAGCCTTATTGATATTCAAGTTGTCGACATTGAAGTCAAATTGAATAATGGGTTTTTCAATGTTGCGCACATTATATGAACCGGATGCCGTGACCTGACCTTCGAGATACTGCATTTTGAAACCTTGCAACTCGGCTACTTTATCTTTTAGTATCATCTGACCTTTAACTTGGCTGAGCTCATAATCATCATAAAGCACACTATCAGCCTCTATGCTTATGGACATGTCGACATTGTGGGGCAGTTCGATCACTGTTATTTCTCCGCTACTCTCCAGATCTGCGCCATCGTCTACCATGAATGGGGCGGCGAGTTCATTGATGTTAAGCATCTTGCTTCTTGACTCAAAAGTGCCTTTGATGACCTCTCCACCAAGAACATATTCCATATAGTTGTCCAGCCTTCCACTAAATTCAAAATCGGTTTCGCCAAGCTGAGCAATACCTGTATTAATGCTTAAGAACCGAGGCGACAATAAAGTTTCCAGAACGGGTATATCTATAATATAAGGCAATTCACTAGTAGACCAGACAAAATCAGATAAATTGAAATGCCCAACAGCGTCAAATTCGGTGTACTGTCCTCTGTCTAAAGTAGATTTACGACCTTTGACCTTAATATCTGCATCCAATCGACCATCATATTTTGACGTTTCATCTAATGGCATCATGTATTTGAAGTCAGCAAGATTAATGATACCCTTCAATTGAGCGTCGATATCAGGGTCGGTAAATGGTGTTTTAAGTACCATTTTCCCTTGGATAGGGTTGCCTGCAATAACAGCTGATGTTGGATGCAACCTGATGATCATATCATCATAATCATATTTACCCTGAGATGACACCTGCAAACGGGTATTCAATTGGTCAATGGCTTTGGGCAGGTCTGGATATTTTATCCTGCCATTATCAATCTTGATGTCAAGCTCAAAACCAGGCAGAGATGCCGGATCTTCGGCGAACTGCCCAGATAAAGAAAAAGACAGGGAGCCATTTCCTGAAGTCTGTATGGCATCAAAGTCACTGGCGTAATAAGCCGGTATAAGGGATATGATATGCTTCACGTCTGAACGCTTCGTGGCGACTTCAAAGTCCATGTCGATGTGATCTTCATGCAGTTGAACATATCCCCTCCCCTCAGCCTCTAATGCATTGAGCAGTAAATCTGCTTCTTTGATCGTAAATCTAAATGCATCCATATCCACGTCCAGGTCAACCTTACCAATGGTATGAATATCTGTCAAGTAACCTATATTGCCATACATCAAAGTCAGTGATTGGATATCAGAATCGGTAAACAATGTAAATTGATCCGACGCGAAGTCACCACTGCCTTCGTGAAAAATATCTATGGCCTTAACAAATACTTCCAGATCATAATCCGAATAATTGATCTCACCATGGGTCATCTTGTAAGCTTTGAGATGAGCTAATTCGTAGGATCCTTCATCAATGTCCTCTACTTCATCACCAGGCTTCATAATATCCCAATTACTACCACGGCTAACATCTGTAATTAAATTGACAATTGGTCTGTCTGCATACACATGATTGATTCTAAGAGTCTCTCCACGCCATACACTCATAAAATCGAAAGACACCTCTAGGCGTTCTACATCTAGTAGTCTCTCATCCTCAAAAGCCCCAACTCCAACTATCTCTAATTCATCAAAGACCAATGTAAAGTCCGGGAAGGAACGTAAAAACCAAAGATCAGCTGAAGTAAAGTCCAGCTTGGCATTCAAGTGTTTATTGGCCTCAGTCTTGGCCAATTCAATCAGTTTGTTCTTAAAGAGAAAAGGAATGGCCACCAATATACCAATCAAAACAATGAACGTAATGGCCGCGATTTTTAATATCTTTCTGATCTTCATATGTTTAATTTATGTGTATACACTATGAAATAAATATAACGAATTTTTACCGTGCGGACATGTATAATTGAGCTATGATTTTGTTTTAACCCCAATTATGCATTGGAAAATCCCTGCCCGCCACCTGTCGATGGCAGCAGGCGGGTATTACGGCTTCAAATGCTTAATTCGGGTTTAAGTGCGAATCTTGTATTACATCGAATGAGCTTAACCTTAGTCCAGTTTGAGACGATGGCCATTTATGACGTTAATTCAGGTTGTCTAAATTGTGGCACCAGATCATCATGATATTTTAGGCATTGAGCCCTCATTGATGAAAATGAGAAGGAGGCGAAAATAACTTTCCCTCGACTCGTCTAGCACTTCATCAAATCTGGCTCACCCCAGTTCGCCATAGTATCTAGAGCTCAATGAGTAATTGGGAAGCTGCCACTTTATACCGTGATGTATAAAACGGTATTTAGGTTGTCTTTATGAATGTGTAGTAAAAAAAGCATAATTCAGGATACTACTCGAATCAAGAAAGGCTTGATAGATACTTTACGGGGTGCATTTCAAAATGTCGTCTTTTATAGTTATGCATCAGCGCTGTGGAGTGGGTGGCGTAGCGAATGCGCAGCCAGACTCGATGTAGCCGTAGCGAAATCGAGGCCGAGCGAATAGCGAGCCCCGAAACATAGCGACCCGAGGACGACAGGACGAGGGTGATGCCCAAATCGAAAAAATGAAATAACACCCTACCCTACGGTTTATAAAATCCCAAACTCCAAACTTTAGTATCAATACATAGTATACACTGCGTATGAAGAATCAATATCAATATGTAGGAGGTACAGTTACAAAATCTGTTGAAACAAGGCCCATTAAAAGTTGATCTGATCTAAGTGTTTAGCCATGACTTGCTGAAGAGATTTAGCAGATTGAGCTGCTGTATCTGCATAGTCTTCACCGTATCCGGAGAAAATAATACCTCTTGAAGAGTTAACAAGCAAACTGATATCTTTACCATGTCCATGCTGCCATACATTGTCAAGGTTGCCCCCTTGAGCGCCCACACCCGGAACAAGCCAGAAATAATCCGGCGCCATCTGTCGAAATGAAGCTAGTGCTTCTCCTCTGGTCGCACCTACAACAAACATAAGCTGTTCGGGAGAGGCCAATGACATCATGGTCTCTACTGTTTGTTCATACACGTACTTGCCGGATTGAAGGGTGAGCATTTGAATATCTTTGTGTCCTGGATTAGAGGTCAAGCCCAAAACTATGGTCCATTTGTCCTTATATTCTAAGAAAGGTTCAACGGAGTCAACCCCCATATAAGGTGCAATGGTAACGGCATCAAAGTCCAGAACATCAAATATTGCTTTAGCGTATTGTCTGGCAGTATTACCAATATCTCCTCGTTTAGCATCGGCGATAGTTAAGTGCTGATTACCTATGTAAGCGACCGTATCTTTCAGAACTTCCCAGCCTTGAGCACCCATACTTTCATAAAAAGCAAAATTAGGTTTATAGGCGACACAAAATGGCTTAGTAGCATCTACAATGGCCTTATTGAATGACAATAAGCCTTCTGGTGTTTTAGGTATATGGGGCGGTAATTTATTGATATCTGAATCTAATCCTACACATAAGTAACTTCTTCGTTTGCGGATCAGGTCTATTAGCGATTGCCGATTCATCGATATTAGTTTATAGAGATACCATTAATAGCAGTAACTCCAGATATTTCAGGCAGTCTTCGCTTAATGGCTTCCTCTATACCTGCTCTCATGGTCATTTCTGACATATTGCAGTTTACACATGTACCCAGCCATTTGACTTTGACGACTAAATCTTCTGTAATATCTACTAATTCTACGTTACCTTTATCAACAGCTAGATGCGGTCTGACTTCGTCTAGTGCTTCTTCCACCTTCCTCGAATATTCTATTTTTTCTGCACTTGTCATATGTTATATCATTGAAATACAAATGTAAGGATTTTTTTACACATTCATTTCTACTTTTCGGCTAGGCGGTAGCTTTTCATTACGTATGAGAACTTGCTCAGCTAGCTTTCCGGCAGTAGCCAACCATGGTGTCTGTAGTGTATCGTCATTCTGAACCATGACAGGTGCACCACTATCACCACCTTCACGAATACCTTGCACAAGAGGAATCTGTCCTAATAAAACGGATTGACTCATTGTAGCCAATGACTTACCTCCACCTTCACCGAATAGGTAATACTTATTATCTGGCAGCTCTTTGGGTGTAAACCATGACATATTCTCTACAACACCCAAGATAGGCACATTGATTTGTGGTAGTAAAAACATATTCATGGCTTTAATAGCGTCAGCCACTGCTACCTCTTGAGGTGTGGTAACCATGACTACTCCAGTCAATGGTACTGTCTGAACTAGTGTAAGTTGAATATCTCCTGTACCCGGCGGTAAGTCTATGATCAAATAGTCTAAGTCAGGCCAAATAACATCATTCATAAACTGCTTGATAATTCCTCCAAGTCTTGGCCCCCTCAATACGATGGCTTGCTCCGGTTCAACAATAAAACCGATAGAGATCAAGGACAATCCATACTTCTCTAAAGGCAAGAGCTTTGGAGTGCCGTGTAAGTCCTTCATTTTAGGTCTTTGACCTTGGAGTCCAAACATGGTAGGGATAGACGGTCCATACAAATCAGCATCTATCAAACCAACTTTTGCACCTAAAGCGCGAAGTGCTAAAGCCAAATTGACAGATACAGTAGATTTCCCCACACCTCCTTTACCTGAAGCTACTGCAATGATATTCTTTATGTGAGGGTATGCGCTGTTTGCTTGATTAGAAGGATCTATCTGCACAAAATGGATGTGGATATCAATATCATCACCATATGCTTTCTGGAGCACCTGCATACACGCGGCATATACGCTAGTTTTCGCTTCAGGACTCCAACCATTGTTCCCCAGCTTAAAGCTGATATTATTGTCGCCTACCTCGACATCACTTACAAGTCTGTTGTCAATTATAGACTGACCATTTTGAGGGTCATCAATGCTTCTTAGGTGATTTAATATATCATCATTATTCATTCTTTCCACTTTTCAATGTGTAACGCATAGCTATTATTTCAGTTCAAACCATGAGATTGCTTTGGATAACCCTACTATTTTTCAGCCTTAAGGATATGAGTAGCTACAGGATGCAAAGCCGTTCCTTTGACTCGAGCCTTGGCTTCTAATCTGTATTCAGACTTAACGCCTTTTAATGTTTTTGCAGCCAATGTGAGCCCTCTTGTAATAAAATTACGCTCGCCTAAGAGATCTATTTCTGACTTTATGGTATCAAAAGTAATGGTAAAAGGAAGAAATACCTTTTCACCAGGAATCACATTTAGAGCTTCGGTATATGTCGCAGCGCCCATTTCATACTCACTGGATTTCTTGTGCTTTCGTCGACCTCTGGTATACTTTTCTATTAATGCTATATCTACTTGTGTAATGACCTGTTTGCTCATAGAAACGAAGGCTAATTCTCCTTCTATCGTACCTTTTGACAGCGAAAAATATTGTGACACTTCTATAGACATCTTTACACCTTCAATTCCCAGCCATGTTTTTACTTTACCAAACATACATTACTTCTTTATAAACCTGTAATGCCAGCTCTCTTTTAAAGGCTTCATAAACTCTACGTCAAAAACACCTTTTTTATCAATAAGTGTGTCAAAAAATAAAGTATTATCGTCTATATCGCCATTTGAATAGGCTGCGTTTAGTTTGCTTTTATGGATCAAGTGTACTTTTTCTTTCTCGTCTTTATAAGCAAATGTCATGCGATCGAAAAAGTCGATATTTAATTGTTCGCCTATTTGTCTAACCAGTGCTACTGATTTGTCAATAGAGCATCCGCTAGCAGCTACTTCCTCCTCGTCCACCATAAAGCACAAAAAGAGTTTACTATTGACCCAAGCAGTAGCGTGAAGAGCATGATCATGAGCTGTCCATTGATCTACAAAGTGCATGAGCTCATTATTAATAAAACTCACATCCTCATCACTAAGAAGTCTGGAGGCTTGATAGATCCAAATTCGAGATGTTTTTGAAAAAGATTTTACCGGAATATCTAACATTACAATTGGTTTTGTTGTACGATTAATTCACTTAGGTCATACACCATGACATCATCTTGTTTTTCTTCAGCCTTGACACCATCGCTCATCATAGTTAAACAAAACGGACAATTGACGGCAATTATTTCAGCACCGGTCTTCATTGCTTCCTCAGTTCGTTCGGTATTGATTCTTTTATTGCCGGGCTCATCTTCTTTCCACATTTGGGCCCCACCGGCACCACAGCAAAGACCATTACTCTTGTGGCGCTGCATTTCCACTATGTCAGCATCCAATTCAGCCAATACTGACCTTGGTGCTTCATAGATATTATTTGCCCTTCCCAAATAACAAGAATCGTGATATGTGATACGTTTACCCTTAAAAGACTCTCCACTCTTCATGGTCAATTGTCCTGAATCCATTAACTCTTTGATGAATTGTGTATGGTGAACCACTTCGTAACTACCGCCAAGCTCAGGGTATTCATTTTTAAGAACATTGAAACAGTGTGGGCAGGTCGCTACTATCTTAGTCACCTCATAACCATTAAGCGTTTGGATATTTTGCATAGCCAGCATTTGAAAGACAAATTCATTACCGGCTCTCCTGGCCGGATCTCCAGTACATGCTTCTTCATCCCCTAATATGGCAAAGGAAATGTTTAATGCATTCAATATCTTCACAAATGCCTTGCTTACTTTTTGTGCTCTGGAGTCAAAACTACCTGCACAGCCCACCCAAAACAAAACATCAGGCTTTTGACCTTGTGCAGCCATTTCTGCCATTGTTGGCACTTTAATATCACTCATAATTATTGTTTAACTATTACTTTATTGATCAAACCTTTGTCTGTAAATAGCCCTAGAATATAATTTCCGGAAGGCCACTTTGATAAATCTATGTTTATATTATCTGCGTTATTCTCTTCAGTATGTGCCAAAACCATACCGTTGACATCCATGATGCGCCAACTGGTTATGAAAACGTCTTTTACTGTCACAAAACACTCATCAACTGCCGGCTGCGGGTAAATAGCAACTTCAACATCATGCACCTGCCTATGAGCCACAGATGTCTCTATAACACCTGTTTCACATTCGAAATTGCTTATGGACTCTGTCATTCCATTTCCTAACTGACCAATATAGTTCGCACCTGTTGCGCAAATAAAGTCACTATCTTCCTTTAGAGCCAGTGTGTGGAAGCCAAAAACCGAACCTGAGACTCCCAAACCGGTAGCAGCTGAAACGGCTGTCCAGGTTATGTCTTCATCAACCAATAGAGGCTTTAATATATTGGCTTCATTGTTGTCAACGCCACAAGCTCCTTGTAAATTTGCACCCCATCCGTACAATTGGCCCTCCTCTGTAATAGCCATGCAGTAAGCAGATCCACAATTGACCCGGTGCCATGTAGTAGTATCATTTACAAGCGTCCATGCAGCCCTTTGTTGTAGATCTCCGACACCCAACTGACCATTACCGTTAAACCCTAAGGCATATAAGTGCCCATCTTCAGAGATGGCTACCGAATACTCAAAACCTGCAGAAACAGATTGCCATATGAGTGAATCTGGTCCAATTCGTCTCGGCAAAAGCACCTCAGTACCTTCTATCGGTCCAATCTGACCATTAGCACTTAAACCCCAGCCCCATATGGAGCCATCTGACCTAAGACCTAAAGAGTGCGCCCCTCCGGCGGCAATATCTACCCAATCACGACTATCGTCTATTTCAAATAATTCGAGTACATTGTTAGAGGTCGTCCCCGTAACTTGCTTGAAGGCGTTGAATCCCCACCCCCATAAAGTACTGTCACTGCGGATAGCTAGGGTGTGACCTTGTCCCGCGTCTATGGCCAACCATTCAAATTCATCATCTATAAGAAAAGGCGACAGTACATTGCTTTCAGCTTCGCCGCTGATCTGGCCGACACCATTGCTGCCCCAGCCCCACAGGCTACCATCATCCTTTATGGCTATAACATGAGCCGCCCCACAGCTGACATCAACCCAGTTAGAGCCTTCTAATTTGAAGGGTTCAGTCACTGCAGTTTGTCCAATTTCACCATTAGCTATTTGACCATTTAAGTTACTCCCCCACAGCCACAGGGATCCATCCGAACGAATGGCACTGCTAAACTCAGCTCCAGTGCTAATTTTTAGCCATGTGCTTTGTCCCATTGAAACATGATGTAGGACTGTTAATGCAATACACAGTGTAAAGATTCTTTTCATATGCTTTGAATAAATAGTTTAATTTTAGTCAGTAGATTGAGACAGATCAATTTAATATCTGTCACGTCTTTTAGTCTTTAGTCCATGCTTCTCGAGAGTCAGAAATCTGCCATACAGCACCATTATTTTCAAGGCTGGTAAACATTGGCATCCAATCAGAAGGACCAGCTGACTGGGTTAATATTTCATGTCTTCTCATTTGCAGAATGATATCCAAAGGGTTGATCAGTACAGGACATGCTTCTACACAGGCATTACAAGTCGTACAGGCATGAATTTCCTCCGGTGTGGTGTAATCAAACAATGATTTCCCATCGTCAAAGTTTTCTTTAGTCAACTTGACGCCTTCGCCTCTTTTGTCTTCTGCTATAAAGTCTACATTGCCGCTGTCAAGCGCGCGTCCTACCTCTTCAGCTCTATCCCTGACATCCATCATGACTTTACGTGGCGATAATTTCTTTCCGGTAATATTGGCCGGGCAAACTGCTGTACACCTGCCGCATTCAGTACACGAATAGGCATCAAGTAAGTTCTTCCAGGATAAAGATGTTACATCATCGGCACCAAATTCTGGTAACTCGTCGCCAAAATCATTCTCCTCAGCATCTACCATGCCGAGCATGGATTTGACTTCATTCATAATCTCCGGCATATTATCCATTTTGCCTTTCTCCTCTAATCTGCTGTAATAGGTATTAGGGAAAGCTAGAAGTATGTGCAGATGCTTTGAATAAGGAAGATACACTAAAAAGCCAAATACACCGAGAATATGCATCCACCAGCCAACGCGCTCCAAGGCAGCGAGGGTTTCAAAAGATAAACCTCCAAACATGGCTGGCCCGAGTACAGAGCTGATTAAAAGCAGACCACTATCAGGGTATTTATCTGGAGCCATTTCTTGCAATAAAACATCTGCGCCATTCATAGTAAAGATACCAACGATGAGGAATAATTCACCAATGAGTATGATATTTGCATCTAACTTTGGCCAGCCCTTCATCTCTGGTTTATTAAACCGGGGAATAGAAAGTATATTTCTACGTACCAAAAAAATAATCGTACCAACAAGGGCCAAAAGTGATAAAATTTCTATAGCATTAATGACAAATGTGTAAACACCACCCAAAAGTCCAGAGAAAAACCTATGAAACCCGGTAAAGCCATCCACGATAATTTCAATGAGCTCTATTTGTGTGGCCAAAAAGGCGACATAAATAAAAAGGTGCATGATTGCCGGCAACAATCGCTTGAACATCTTCTTTTGACCGAAGGCAATGAGTAAAACATTTTTCCAACGCTCACTCTTTGGACCCTCTATAGTGACATCCCTCCCCAGCAATATATTGCGTCTGATACGGCTATACTTCTTAAACGCAAACCCAAAAGCTATTAAAAAAAGTATAGCAAAAATGACTGAACCTATCATAATTAAATTTTCTATCTGATGATTTTTATGTAGACTTGCACAAGATATATGAATTCTAAAAAACTTTCAAATAATCATATTGAAAGTTAACCATCATAATATCCAAGGTCTCCATTAATAACATGCGGTGACCACAGGACATAAAAATTTATCATATGATAGTATTGAACCACCAGGCCATAGAGCACAAAATCCAGAGATTGTCTATTCAGGTCGCAGAGTACAAACTAGGTATAGACAAGCTGTATATTGCGGGTATCAATAATAATGGATACAATTTCGCTAGGTTGTTAGCCGACGCACTAGACAAATTGTCAAAGTTTGAGGTTGAATTAATACGAATACGCCTAAATCCGGCAGACCCCCTAAGTGAGGAAGTGACTCTATCTGTACCGCTAGATACGCTCAACAATAAGCATATTATCATAGTCGATGATGTAGCTAATACAGGACGCACTTTGTTTTATGCCGCAAAACCACTTATGAATATTTTACCGGCTTCTGTAGAAGCTGCCGTATTAGTGGACAGAACACATAAGGCATTCCCTATAAGTGTAGAATACGTAGGCTTATCTTTGGCTACTACCCTAAAGGAAAATATTGATGTCGATTTAGATGCTGAGGAAATGGTGGTAAGACTTGAATGAGTACCTGTCAACAGTATATGCCATAATTTTGGTATAAGATCCAGGTTTAGAAGCATGAAACTTCATAACTTAAAAAGCCCACTGCAACATGCAATGGGCTTTTTAATATCTATAGCTCTAAAGAACTTCGTTTTACTCTGAAACCACTTTAAATGGCAGTTGTACAGTGACTTCTTTGTGCAACTTTATCTCTGCTGTGTAGTCTCCAATGGTCTTAATATCCTCTTCGATTAAAATTTTCTTTCTCTCGATATCGATTTCGTGCTTATCTCTAAGAGCCTGAGCAATCTGGATATTAGTAACACTTCCAAATATCTTACCTGTCGTTCCGGTTTTAGCACCTATCTCCAGGTCAAGTGATTTCATTGTCTCTGCCAATGCTTGATATTCTTCTAACCTAGCGGCTTCTTTCTCTTCTTCAATCTTAATTAATTCAGCTAATTTAGCCCTATTTGGTGCATTAGCAACAATGGCTAAGCCCTGTGGAATAAGATAGTTCCTAGCATATCCCGGCTTCACAGTCACGATATCGTGTTTGTCGCCTACCTTATCCATATTTTTTAAAAGTATGATTTCCATGTCTTTATCTTTTAAGGAATGTCAGTCAAAATTATTTCAATAAATCTGCAACATATGGTAACAAGGCCAAATGTCTGGCTTTCTTGACCGCTACAGATATTTTACGCTGGTACTTCAATGAGTTTCCTGTAATTCTTCTTGGAAGAATCTTTCCCTGCTCATTGATGAATTGCAGTAAGAAGTCTGGATCTTTGTAGTCGATGTACTTGATATTATACTTCTTAAAGCGGCAGTACTTTTTTCTTTTCTGACCTATCTTAGGATTACTTAGGAATTTTATATCATCTCTATTCGCCATGATGTTTTTTCTTTTTTTGTTTTAGAATTTATTCTTCTTCATTTGATGCAACAGCGGCAGCAGCAGCGGCAGCTTTTTTATCCTTAGACTGAGCGGTTTTTGCATCACTCTTTGCATCGGTGGATTTAGACTTTTTGGATACTTTGCCAATCAATCCTGCTCTTTTGTCAGCATTGTATTTGACACCGTATTTATCCAGTTTCACTGTCAAGAAGCGCATGATTCTCTCATCCCTTCTTAAGGCTAACTGCATACGATCAAGAAGGTCACCTGCCTCTTCCATGCTAAATTCTATACAAAAATAGACACCTGAATGTCTCTTCTTAATGGGATAAGCCAACTGGCGAAGCCCCATCTCATCTATATGTACGATTTCTGCTCCTTCACTTTTAAGCATATCTACATACGTGTGAGCTGTCGATTTAATTTCACCGTCCGACAGTACTGGATCTACGATGAAAGTTACTTCATAATTACGCATATTACGTTTTAATAAAAGTTAAAAAATATTTTACGGGCGGCAAAGGTAATGAATATCTGTAATTATTGCATTATGGGCTATAAAAAATTGATAATAAATAGCTTGATGCCTACTTCCACATATTTAATATGATATGCTCAAGCAGGTTGCATGATGCTCCTATTAATTAATTATTCAATGAGGTTCAAATGATATGTTGCTATTCATCGCGCTTTGGGTATCGCGCTCCACGCAGTCTGGGACGCTAAATCTCGTCACACTAGCATTTATTTACTGTGTTCTAGCATCAACATGATAAAATCATAGTAATTTATTAAAGGATTTCATGGGTCACAATTCTTCCATACTCGATTCCGCTATACGATAATCATCGACTCTAAATTCGCATTTGCTTTGACACAACGACAAATCGCTGATGGAGAACTATAATAACAACACCATGTTGAAAGACAAATGATTCAGTAAAGACATAAAGTATCCAAGGGTCTATTTATTTCCTTTTTGATGATCGGCTAAGAATTTTTCCAAACCAATATCTGTAAGAGGGTGCTTCAGCATGCCCATTATAGAATCTAAAGGACAGGTAACAATATCAGCAC
>SLDF01000020.1 GCA_007125435.1 Saprospiraceae bacterium | reverse complement strand
AGCATGTATGCCGGCTCTGTAGTTTCTATTCGGTTTATCGGCAATGTCAATGGTCCCAGAGGAAATATTGCTCTGGATGAGCTTCTTTTTCTAGGCGACATTCAATTGCAGGATTCATCCTTTGTCTTTTATAGGGATGCCGATGGTGATGGATTTGGCAATCCACTGGACAGCATTACTACTTGCTTCGACACGCCACCTCCCGGCTATGTCGACGATAACACAGACTGTGATGATACAAACCCCAATGTCAACCCGGGCATGGACGAAATCCCCTGTAATCTTATCGATGACAACTGCAGCGGCGTCATAGATGATGTGGAGTCAGACTTGAATATCACATCTATCGAGTCTGTAAGTCCCTCATGTGTGGGCGTCACGGACGGTCAAATCGGTGTCAACATTGAGGGAGGACAGCCTCCATTTGCCATCACTTGGTCAGATGGACATAGCAACGGGTCGATCCTTCAGAATATCGGTATTGGCCGATACGGTGTCACAGTCGAAGATGATGACGGCTGTCTGGTTGCCATGGACTCCATTGAAATAATAGCAGAGCAAGTGCTAAACTTCACTATCGATCAAGAAACTGCCGCGAGCTGTGAAGGCATTCCAAACGGCGGCTTAGCCTTTTCGATAGAGGGTGGACAGTCGCCTTATGCCGCCATATGGAGTGACGGAGGCGAAGGATTGGATCGCTCAGATTTGACGTTTGGCACCTATGCCATCACCGTATCAGATGCTATCGGATGTGAGCACATACTAGAAGACATAGAGGTGGACACTGAGGCTTTTCTTGAAATTGATGTTCTGGAGCAAAGACCTCCTGCATGTCCTTCAGCACAAGACGGTGTCATCCGCCTTAGGGGCAAAACAGACCCCTTGCTTTACCAGTATGAATGGAGCAACGGCCAGACTGGTCCGATCATCAGAGACCTGGGTAGTGGTATATATGAAGTCACCATTACCAGGACAGATAACGCTTGCATCACAGAAAGACAATTTGAGTTAGTAGATCCTGACTCAGTATCTGTTCAGCTGCTGGCTCTCGATCCTGTCAGCTGTCCCGATCGCAATGACGGCAGAATAGAGATCGCAGTCACCGGTGGCAAAGCCCCATATAGCTATAGGTGGACATCCGGCAGTCAATTGCATTTTACTAGAAATCTATCGTCTATTGGGTCCGGTGACTATGACTTATTGATTACCGATGCTCATAATTGTCAATATTCATTCGGGGCTTATACTGTAGAACAGCCGCCACCATTCGAATTGGCCAATCTTGACATTACACCCAATAAATGCCTATTGAGCAACAATGGCAGCATATCAGCCGAGGTGGCAGGCGGAACACCTGATTATCAATATCTATGGAGTAATGGCGGGCAAGACCATCAGGTAAGCGACCTCTTTAACGGTACCTATTTCATGACGGTGACTGATCAGTTTGATTGCAAGCATGTATTTGGTGGATTTACCATCACTAGCGCTAATGCGCCTCTAGAAACCGACATTTCTGAAGTCATACCTAATAATTGTTTTGGAGACCGAGATGGCCGCATCATCGTGGATGTGCTGGATGGTGTACCACCCATTGAGTTTCACTGGAGCAGTGGGCAGATACGCACGACCGACGAAAACCGAGATACGCTCGATCAGCTGAGTAGCCGCACTTATGCGCTGACGATTACTGATCAAGATGGCTGCATGGCAGTTTTAGACAATATCATCGTACCCGGACCTACGCAAGCATTGGGATTTAATGTCACTGAGCTAAACATGGTACAGTGTCACGGTGAAGACAGCGGCTCCATTACTATCGTACCTAAGGGCGGAACAGCACCCTACACGACGCAGTGGAACGATGGCGGACAAGGGCCGGACTATCGAGATCTGCGTATTGGTGATTACCAATTCACATTGACGGATTTCAATGGGTGTGAGGTCACTTCACCGATAATAAGACTTACGGAGCCACCACCTTTGAGATATACATCTGTGGTGAACGAGGATGGCTGTACTGATGATGAAGGCAGCCTCAGTATCCTACCTTCCGGTGGAGTCGCACCATATGACGTCAATTGGTATTTTGAAGACGATACCATAAATCAAACGGACATCCATCAACTCTCATGTGGCACTTATCAAATGCAATTGATGGATCACAATGGTTGCACCAGAGACACTACCTTCTTTCTGGGTATTGTGTCCGCAGCCCATGACATTTCAAAAGATGCACCACATGTCTACCCAAATCCATTTGATCACACCATTTCTGTGGAGTTACCATATGCTATGCACTACTCATTAGCATTGCGTGCAGCAGATGGAAGAGTAGTCCATTATGTGGAAGACACCGGTTCTATGGTTCAATTGCAAGTCAGACATAACTTACCAGCCGGTATGTATATATTGAGCATTAGCACTGACAAGCAGCTTCATACCTTCAGGCTGATCAAGCAGTAATGACATATCGTAATTCATCGATAGAGGTAAACTAATCCTCATAAGAAAGTCTATTTTTGTGAACAACTGCCACTGTATGCGTATTAGTGTGGCAATAATTATTGCATAAGGTAAAATACAGTTCATGAAAGTTTCCATCATAGGGAGTGGTATAGCGGGGCTAGCGTCGGCAGTGCGTATGGCGGCAAGGGGTTATGACGTCAATGTATACGAATCGGCTGATGGTCCGGGAGGAAAGCTAAGAGAGTACAGAAGCAATGGATATAGATTTGATGCTGGACCATCACTATTCACCATGCCACAATATATCGATGATCTATTTAAATTGGCAGGAGAAAATCCACGTGATCATTTCAACTATAGCGCACTTGAGGTCATATGCAATTACTTCTGGGAAGATGGTACCCGTCTCGAAGCCTCAGCAGATTGGGAAGTTTTCAAAGAAGAAGCAGAGAAAAAGATTGGCGTAGACCGAAGTGAACTGGAACGCTATTACAAGCGAAATAAACTAAAATACGAGCTTACCGGAAAGATATTTCTCGAAAAATCACTACACAAATGGTCAACCTGGTGGGACAAGGATGTAGCCAAAGCCCTTATGAATTTACACAAGCTCGACATTTTCAAAAGCATGCACCAGACTAATGCGTCCATGGTAAGGTCCCCTAAAATGGTACAGTTTTTCAACAGGTTTGCCACATACAATGGCAGCAACCCCTATCAGGCATCGGGTATGTTGACCATCATACCCTACCTCGAACAGGGTTTTGGCGCCTTTATACCAGAGAAAGGCATGTATCACATTACCGAGGAAGTTTACAATCTGGGCAAGCGATTGGGCGTAAAGTACCACTTCAATAAGAAAGTGGACAAGATATTGGTACACAATAAAAAAGCCACTGCCATAGAAGTAGGTGGCCAGACCGTACCCTCTGATATTGTCATTTGTAATATGGATGTGTTTTTTGCTTATCAGCACCTTCTGGCGGATCAGAAGAAGCCAAAGCGTATTCTATCTCAGGAGAAATCGAGCTCTGCATTGATATTCTACTGGGGTATAAATCGCAAATTCCCTGAGCTGGATGTTCATAACATCTTCTTCACAGAAGACTACGAGAAAGAGTTTGCCCACATCCAGTCCGGTAAAGTATACAACGATCCTACAGTCTACATCAACATCACCTCCAAGGTCGTAGAGCAGGACGCCCCACAAGATGGTGAGAATTGGTTTACCATGATTAATGTGCCTTTCAATTCCGGTCAGGATTGGGATGCCATTATTGAAAAAAGTCGCCAAAATATCAAGGAAAAGTTATCCAGGATTCTAGGCACAGACATTGCGCAGCATATCGAGACAGAGTTGATTTTAGAGCCGCGCACTATCGAATCCAAAACACAGTCCCATCTGGGCGCACTTTACGGCACAGCGTCCAATGACCGCATGGCGGCCTTCTTTAGACATCCTAATTTTTCATCAGACATTAAAGATTTATATTTTTGCGGTGGTAGTGCACACCCTGGCGGTGGTATACCTTTGTGTCTTCTATCGGCTAAGATCGTCGATGATATCATACACACTAAAGCCTAGTTTATGAAAAGACAATATCTTGCACTGGCTGTACTGATCATCTTATATGCAGTAGGTGTATTTGCTTTTGTGACCAATTGGGATGAGGTCATCATGCTGACCCCGGTAAACCTTATGATAAGCTTTCTGGCCATCACACTGACTAATGATGTCATAGATAGAAGAATGGTCGCATTCATTGTGGCAGGCTGGACTCTGGGTTACGGTATCGAAGTCATCGGAGTACAGACTGGCTGGCCTTTTGGATCGTATTACTACCAGGAAGTTTTAGGCACCAAAGTGATGGATACCCCTCTACTTATTGGTATCAATTGGCTGATTTTATTGTTTTGCACCAGAGCTGTCACAGATCGTTTCTTTGGTCACTACCTATTGGTGTTCAAAGCCGGAATCGCTTCATTGCTTATGGTCTTTTTAGATATATTGATAGAGCCCGTAGCCATCTCTTATGATTTTTGGCAATGGGAAGCATCCACCATTCCCCTATCAAACTACATAGCCTGGTTTGTGATTGCTTATATTCTTCATATATTGCAGTACCAATTGGTGAGAACCTATAAAAACCTAACAGCGATTGGCTTGTTTATTATACAAGTGTTGTTTTTTGGACTTATCAATTTGATCAAATAAATGTATACATGCAGATACTCATTAATATAGGAATTGTATTGGCCGCCATTGTAGGAATGGAATTTATGGCATGGTTTGCCCATAAATACATCATGCACGGTTTTTTATGGGACTGGCATGAAGATCACCACAAGCCCCATTTTGAAAAAGACGGCTTTTTTGAAAAGAATGACCTTTTCTTTCTCGTTTTTGCCATACCATCAGCGGCATGTTATATCAGCGGACTGGCAACACCTCAGACATGGTTGCTTTATGTGGGCATAGGTATTTCGATCTATGGCTTGATCTACTTCCTCATACACGACGTTTATATTCATCAGCGTTTCAAGTGGTTTCGACAGTTGGATAGCAAATATTCCAAAGCCATACTCAGAGCACATGGCGATCACCACGCCAAGAACACAAAAGAGGATTGCGAGTCATTCGGACTCTTGATCGTCAACCCCAAGTACTTCAAGAGGCGGACTACACAGAAAGCCAGCACTACGTAAAATATTCACCATGGCCGAGTCACAAGGGACGGATTTTAATTCCAGGCAACTCAACGTTGAGGCCCTTGAAATGGCCCTTGAGGCGCATCCCATTCCCGACACGTACGCCCTCGATTTCTTATTCGATGGCACCTGGAAGCGATTGACGCCTTCCCATGAGACACTATGGACATTCCACAAGAAAGGCATGCTACATGCTCAAGGGCTTGACGGAGAGCCGGAGCAACTCACCTGGACAATTGATAAAGAGACCAAAGTACTTACACTAGAAAAAGTCGATGAGTCCCTCAGCTTTGAGATCGAATTTATCCGATATCAACTCAGATACATTTCACAAGACTGGCTGCTCATATGCGACACCGACCGACAGAAGCAATACCAGATTTTTTACAATGTATCCACACATGATGACACCCCTACCCTCGATGATTTGAAGTCCGAGCTCGAGACCGGACACCACACCGACCAACCCAATTACTTTCTCATCCTCATCATTTTCACCCTCATACTTATCATCATCATTCTGACCCTGTCGTTATGATTTAAGATCCACCTTTTCACACCTCTCATTCCCTCTATAGATCAAAAATCCCTTATCTTTGTTAGTTTACATAATGTGTCATTGGTTTTATTGGTTTGGGCATCACCCCTGCCCATCTTTGGGATGGTCAGGGGTCGCTACGTTCCGGGGCTCGCTGTTCGCTCGGTCCCTTCCCTGCGGTACGGGACTCACTCGCATGCGCTCGTGACCCGCTACACATCGCTGATGCAAAAGACACCACTTGAATTCAATATATTGAGACACACTGATTATTCGGATACGGAAATGAGACAACATTGAAGAAAGGCAGCAACATAAGAGATATCGATATTTACATTCCAGAGCAATTGGACAAGAGATCTGCAGAGTGGCTGGAAAAAATGGATGCCGGTGGTGTGCAAACCCCAATAAAAAATCTGTACACATTCTTATTTGATGACGATGAAGCCGAAGTCTTACTAAAAGGTAATAAAATAGCAGAATTACAATGTACCTGTACAGACTTTCAAAGAGATCATGTATGTGTGCATGTTGCAGCTCTTTTGAGATACATCAAATCAGTCAAAATCGACAAAAAAGTCAGGCGACAAACCCAACAGCCTGTCAAAAGAAATAAGAAGAGCCAGACTAAAGATCTCTTAAATAAAGTTCCACATGAGGATTTGATAGATTTTGTCAGGCAATATGCTACCCGCAACAGGACCTTTAATCTCATGCTGAAAGCTAAGTTTGCATATCTCGGCGCCGAAGACAAAGAAAAAGAAGAGTACGAAAAGCTTATCCAGGTATTAATCAACCATGTCAAAAGCAAGAGAGAAAAATGGTCTCCGCGCAAAGTGTCTCGGCTGAAAAAATACCTGGAACCATTACTCGATCAAGTAGACACTTATCTGGCGACTAAGGCCTATTCTTCCGCGATAGTCATCATTGAGATTTTGATGAAGCAGATATTGCCCATATCATTCAGAGTCAATAATCTAGAGCAGTTCAAAGATATAGCAAGCAGTATCATTCAAAGATTTACAGCTTTTTGCCATAAGAGGAGTTTGCCTCCTAATATTAAAATCAAACTCAGTGAGATTGCATCCGAGACCATTCTGTCAGAATGGTATATGCCTGTAGAAGTCGATCATTTTCTGTATTTTTTACCTACAGCTTTTCTACCCTCAAAAGGCGATATACAGAGCAAGCTTATCCAGCGCCTTCACATATTAAAACACAACAGAGAGGCCTCTACAATCCACCTGGCTCTCCTGGTCTGTTTTTTCAGCAAATCGACCTTAGACTGGAAAGACATTCCAATTAATGAAGGAAGCTGGAGCATGTACCAGTGGAATTTATTCCTGCCGATACTTACACAAAGTAATGCCGCTTCTAAAAAGTCGGAAATCATATTAGGCGTCTTAGACCATTTGGTTGATGAAAATGTGAGTCATATCGCCTTCCATCACTTCATCAGTCATTTGGAGACTCCTGAAATGCAGTCTGCTTACATAGAAAAGCTTGCGGAGTTTTGGCTGAAAGGTAAAATCGAACCTAACACCGATGTTCTCTTTGAGTCTTTGCATGGTGACTTCCTTGAAACCTTGATAGAGCTTGCCACTTCGCCCAAAGAGTATGAGATCATCGTCAATACCTTACCACATCTCTCGATATCACCAGTTTTATTAGAGCCTTACCTCACTGAAGCATCACCTATAGATACAGTCATTGGATTATTACCGGCCATCAGCAGTGACATGGTATTATCACACCTGCCCATGATCGAATCCAAAGTACTGTCATTCATGGAGGACTTCTTTGGGCAGAGGAATATTGATAAATTCATTCACTTATGTCAGACACTTGACGACAAAGGGTTGACCACAGAGCGCCAGGAACTCGTCAATAAAGTCTTGACTGCTATGCCCGAAAGACACTTACTGAAGTCAGCTGTAAGTGAGATCTATGGCAAGGTCAGGTTATAAAATCAGTACCATGAAAATTGAAATTTGGTCCATAGGAAAAACAAAAGAAGGCTACCTACAGTCCGGAGAAACCCTGTACCTCAAGCGCATTAAAAACTACCACACCGCCGAACTGGTCCTTTTTAAAGAACCAAAAACAGGAAAGTCAAATGCCAGTCAGGTCAAAAAACTGGAATCGGAGGTGTTTTTAAAATCGTTACAGCCTGATGATTACGTCATCCTTCTCGATGAACATGGTAAGCAATTTGACTCTGTTGGCTTTGCCCGGCAAATACAAAAATGGTTTAATCAAAGTCCACGCAGACTTATTTTCATCATTGGTGGAGCCTGGGGATTTGATTCCAGCCTAAAAATGCGTTCAAATTTTGAAATGTCACTATCAAAAATGACCTTTACTCATCAAATGGTAAGGCTCATTTTTTTAGAACAACTGTACAGAGCTTTTACCATCTTAAATAACGAACCCTATCACAATACATAATATGGATATTTCGATCACGGTATTACTTCTTCTCATCTGTGTTGTTGTTTCTTACTTATGCTTTAAGGACAGTATGCTGTTCAATAAGCTGAAACACTGGCCATACGGTGTGATACACCACAAAGAATATTACAGACTGATCAGTTCAGGCTTTGTGCATGGCAGTTGGATTCATCTACTGATTAATATGTTTGTGTTTTGGCAGTTTGGCGAGATTGTAGAGTTGTATTACCAACAAATTTTCGGGCCTGTGTTGGGTCGAGTATTCTATTTACTACTTTTCTTGATCACCATAGTTTTTGCAGATATGTCCACTCTTTACAAGCACAGGGACAATCCAAACTATGCAGCAGTCGGTGCATCAGGTGCTGTTTCTGGTATAGTATTTGTATATATTCTATTCGAGCCGTGGAATATGCTGTATTTATATATGGTGATTCCCATACCCGGTATTGTTGCCGGGATTGCTTACTTGGCCTATTCTTCCTGGGCTGCCAAAAACAGCAGGGATAATATAGACCACGATGCACACTTTTATGGCGCACTATTTGGAATAATATTTACAATCTTATTAAAGCCATCTCTAGCTATTCACTTTTGGAACAGATTGATAGAACTGCCCTTTTAATAACTAAATGGATGGCTTTACGAAGTTGAATACAGTATAGAGACAATCTTTGATAGTTTTACACATAAGAAAGAGCATAGAGCATAACCAACATCTCATTGATGAGAGTACTTTTAGTAGATGATGACAGAATCTTTTTGATGATCTGCGAAAAATTAATCAGGATGACTAATTTTTCCAGCCAGATTCATATCTGCATGAATGGTAAAGAAGCTATAGACCACCTATACAGTAAGTCAGATCAAAAAGACAGTCTTCCTGAAGTCATTTTATTGGATATCAATATGCCGATTCTCAATGGCTGGGACTTCCTGGATGAGTATATAAATTTTGCCCAATCCAATAATGTTGATATTCCTGTGATCATCATATCGTCAACCGTTCATAGCATTGACACAGAAAAAGCACAGAACTACGACTGTATAAAGGGCTTTTTCACTAAGCCCCTATCTTTGGAAGATATGGAAGCAATGAAGGCTATTTTGAAATGAATTTGATGAAGTCCTACTTCTTTACGCCTTTTTGTTGTCCTTTCCCGGCAAGTAATCTTTCACCATGTCTTCGCTCATGCGCCAAAGTTGCTCTCGGTTCTTTACATCCAGAGCCAATGACGAAGGCTCGGTAACTTTACCCTTCTTTATGTAGCTGCCATTTATTGCATCCAGTCTGTCTAGAGCGAGATTGATAGTGTCCTCGGCGCCTTTGTCCGGGGTGATCATAAATGGACGCATCAGTTTGATAATCCACTTGACGAGACCCTTATACGTCTTGCCAAAGCCTGTTCGCACGACTCCCGGATGAACAGCAAATGACCTGATACCATGCTGCCCATATTGCTCTACCAAGCTTTTAGTAAAATAGACATTGAAAAGTTTGGCGTTGGCATAAGCTGTGAAAGACTGATACTTAGACTTCATATGGACATCGTCAAAGTCAGGCTTGGCGGCTTTGTGCGCTTCAGAACTTAGATTGATGACTTTTGCATTGGACTCAGCTAGTAAAGATCGCAGCAAATATGTCAACAAGAAATGACCTAAGTGGTTGACAACGAAAGTTTGCTCGTATCCATCTTTATTAAAATACTGATTGGGAAAGATACCACCTGCATTATTAATCAACACATCAATACGGTCGTGCTGCATCAATATTTGAGTTGCACAGCATTTAACGGTTTCAAGATCGGCCAGATCACACTCAATAATATGAACATTAGATTCCGGATATTCATTTTTGAGTTCATCAATAAAGGCCTCCCCTTTCTCTCTATTCCTGATGAGTAAGTAAACGTGATGGCCTTCTTCGGCCAGGTATGACGCTGCTGCACGACCAATACCACTTGTGGCCCCTGTGATAAAAATTGACTTCATAAGCGATTGGATATTTGTTTTTATTTTACCCGATCATGCAATAGAACCTTCTCTGCCTACCACCTGACTGTGGTAGTAGCCGGGATTAAAGCTTTATATGGCTTTATAACTGATAATTTTGTTCAATTGTCATAGGAACGACTATAACGCCTTCACAAAAGCAACAGTTTTTTTACCCTATACACCCTTCATTATGAATTTTCGATAAACATGCTGGGCTAAAGCAAAATTATCAAGCAGCAATATTTTAAAATGTTGCATTCCAGATATTGAAGGCATTAATAGAAGTAGCTTTATTGAGTTGACTATGCCTCAATTGCAAAACCACTTATAATATCGTCATATAAACCCTGTCGACGAAACTCTATTGTAAAAAGCGGAATTGACACCTTTGTATTGTCCAAACAGCATCATGGCTTTAATGTTTGATATTGAGGTGCTTCCAATCAGGTTTATTTATCATGGAAGTCATTAAAGTATCAGGATTATCAAAAGATCAGGCTCTGCCGGAAAAGCACCTTTACCCTTATTTATATGAAGCATGCAGCGCATTAATCTAGGGCATATTAAGATAAAAGATATGAATCCTTTATTTTTGCAAAAAAACAGACTTATGATAAGATTAGTTATTCAATATTTGCTTTTAGCTATTTTATTTTTACCGACAGTAGGATGTCAGGAAGAGAGCAAGTCCAATACAAAGGAGTCTCATGAAATCACTCAAGAGGATTTGATCGGTGAATGGAAAGTTGTCAGAGCGACCGGCAGACTGGAAAAAAGCTCTACAGATGCTATTTTTACCTTCAATGAAGATGGGGTCATGACCACCAATAAAATCCAATTGTTGGAAGGTAATTACACCATTGCTGATGGTTTACTGTCATGGCAGATAGCTGACGCCGTTATTTCCTATGAGATGAAGCTGGAAGATGGAATCCTATTCTTATACCCTACCAGTGTAGAAGAAGAACTAGAGCTCCATAGACAATAAGTCAGCGCACAGGTGGCCAGTGGTTATTGTCATTGCTATTTCTTTGACAACTTGCAAGAACATTAAAACAAGAAAGGGAAGCACAACGTCATTGTGCTTCCCTTTTTTATTGCTTAGGTGAAGAAGATTAGCTCTTAGGCCATGTATTCAGTGCTTCTTCTACATTAGCTTTATACCAAAAAGACTCAGGTGTCTCATTACCCATGTCCATGGCTTTCTGTGCATATTTGTAAGCTTTGTCGTTTTTACCTTTTTTGTTGAGGATCTGAGCTTTCACCCAGGTATTGAACCAGTTCTCACTCATGCCCAGTGACAAGTTGATTTGTTCTAGAGCCATGTCGTAGTCGCCTGCTGCCAATAGATATCTGGCTGCACCAAAGCTATCTCTCCATAGACCATCAGTCGCTCTTTGGATAGCGGCATAAGCTTGATCAGATGTATGCAAGTTGACTTTGAAGCTAGCTTTAGTCTTATCCCACATCATAGAAATAGTAGCGCTGGCATCATCAAAATCTGTAATCATATATACCAGTCGCTCATGCTTATCTACACTAGAGACCATCATAGGTGCAGAAACTACGTCATTGGACTCATCTCTGCTCCACGCCTGAGCATTTTCATTAGAGTTTAGTGTAAGAGTCCATTCCCCCGAAGCTCGTGGCGTCATGTATAAAGCATAAGTGCCAGCAGGTACATCCGTATCAGCGATTTTCACATCTCTGCTGAAAGAAATTTTAGTCGGCGCATTTGCCCCGGCTCTCCATAGCTGGTCATAAGCTACAAGCCCTCCAAAAACTTCTCGGTTATTAACAGCCGGGCTAGCATACTCGATCTTGATCTCTGTCAAGCCAACTTCTTGTTTTACTTTCGCTGATGGACTGGGCTGAGGCAGTTGCAATTGTGCCATCATTACAGTAGACACACCTAGTGCCAATACCAATGTAAAAAGTTTTTTCATCATGATTTTGTGATTTGTTGATTTAAAAAAATTACTGAAGTTTATCTTCCAAAACTCCTAAGACAGCTGAATAGCAACATCATCGTGCCGTTTTTTTATGATTCTCCGGATTTAAACATTCAAGATCAGCAGCCACTTAGCTAATATCAAGGTACTGCGTTATCTTGTACAAATCGAAACAACCTATTTACCACCTTAATTCAAGAGTCTCTGAAGACAACCTAACTGAAACAACAAAATTACGATCTTGTTGATGATTAGTAGGTGATTCATCTCTTTCTCTTATTGTCTCGTCCTGAAATAGGTTTACACAAAAAAGAAGTGACCCCTAATTTTCATGACTGTGAGCATTTATTTTTCAAAAGGGCCCTTCATGATACTTTCATTAGCCTTTAGTATTACTATCCTATTTTGTGTGAGAACGACTGAGCGGTGCATGACCAAAAGGTACGATGCAATCAGATTCGATAGATGTCAATCTGATAAACAGAAAACTGAGCCGCCTCCGGCTCGGCGTCGACTGTCCTCTTCACAATCACCTATAGAATAACTCAGGGTTCTAAATACAATCTAATACAAGCCACAGCGTAGCGATATCATAATAGCGGAGGGCGTCAGCCCTGGGAATAGTTCGCTTCGCTCATGTTTAGCTCACTACCGTTCGCGTTTATAGCAGAGCATCTATT
>SLDF01000313.1 GCA_007125435.1 Saprospiraceae bacterium | reverse complement strand
GCCGGAGCCATTGGTTTCTTAGAGGCGCCAGATATGCAACAACAAATTCTGCAGATGAACGGAGACCTATCTTTGATGAGACTCAGACTATCATTTTGATTTAAACCTCCTTTTTTTACCAGTCATGACATGTCTTTATAATTACGCAAGGGAAAGGTGCTAATAAAAAGGTAGTTGGTTAAAGCCGGAAGACAAAAAGTCGAAGGCCTGAGGGAGCAGAGGAGCTCAGGAGCAGAGGAGCTTAGAGGCTGAGGTATAGCCATTAATTGTTTGATATATTTTTTGTATCGAAGGAGATATTCTAAGGTGTTTTTTTGGGTCTGAAAGTCAAAGGTCTTAAGGTCGGAAGGTCAAAAGCCGATGAGAGCCATTTTTTTTGGTAAAAGGTAAAACGTAGAACGTAGAATGTATTATTTGCCCTGTGCTCACATTTTAATTCGCTTCGCTCATGTTTAACTCACTATCGTTCGCGTTTAGTTCGCTTTGCTCACGTTTAACTCGCTACGCTCGCGTTTATAGCAGAGCATCAAGTGAGGATATTGCGGTATCATGTTAATTAAGAATTTCTATCCAAATAAGACTTGAGAGCCTTCAGTCATCTTCAAGCCTAAACAGCGGAAAGCACGGAGTGCTTGTAGCATAAACAGCAAACGGAGGCGATAGCCGACCGTTTGCATAAACAGCCGAAGTGAGGCGAATGCCAAACGCAGGCGTAAACAACCCGTAACCCGTAACCCGAAACTCGTAACCCGCAACACGTTGCTGCGTGAGGGATAGCAGCGATATGAACAGGGCTGGCATAGTTAGTGGAGCGCTGGTGTGATGGCGACTGGCAAGAAGCCGCTCACACCAGCAGCGACACTCTATGGTAGCCCTGTGAATACAAGCGGATAGCCCGACCCGAAGGGTCACGCCCAAAATGATAAAAACGATAAAAATGGGAAGAAATATGAGTGGGATTTGATGAAGACTCGATATCTTTTGCCCGTAAATAATAAATGGAACAATGATAGAGGAATTAAGAGAGCGATTTAACAAGTCATTTACGAGCGATAAATATGAACGTTTTATCAGGGATATAGAGGAATATGCAGGGAGTAAGGTGTTATTTCGGATTGCAGAGACGCCCGTATTTATCCCGTCTGAGCTGCGGGACAAACTGATGCAGGCAGGTCGCGATGTTATAGATGTAGTCATGAGGCCTGATATAAAAGAGTTGACTGAGCGCAGTATACCCAATGAGATCAGAGTGCCGGGAGAGAATGCCCATACGAATTTTCTATGTGTAGATTTTGCAATATGTAAAGATGAGAAGGGGGAGTTTGAGCCTCAGCTGATAGAATTTCAGGGGTTTACGTCTCTTTTTGGGTGGCAAGCTGATGTGGCAAAGATGTTTAAGCGGCATTATGAGATTCCTGACCACTTGGACTTTTATATAGATGTGGATGGTCATGAAGCATATGTAGATCTGCTGAGGAGAGCTATACTGAATGGGGAAGATCCTGCTGAGGTCATTACGCTAGAGATCAGACCTGAAGAACAGAAGACCAATATCGACTTTGCGATCATAGAAAAATGGCTGGATATCAGGACTGTATGCTTATCAAAAGTATGGGCAGAGGGGGATAAGCTATACTATGAAAGGGACGGTGTCAAGACGAGGGTAAAGCGAATCTACAATCGCGTGATTTTTGATGAGTTGCATACAGTAAAAGACTTCGAACCGGGGATTGATCTGACACAGCCATATGAGGTGAGCTGGGCGGGACACCCCAATTGGTTTCTGAGGCTGTCAAAATTTACCATGCCATATATAGATTCACCTTATGTACCGGCTTGTGAATTCTTGTCAGATTTTGATCACGCCTCTGCTGATCTATCAAAGTATGTCTTGAAGCCATTGTTTTCTTTTTCAGGGCAGGGTGTGATTTTTGATGTGACACAGTCGGACATAGATGCTATTCCTGAGGACAGGCGAAAAGATTTTATCGTACAGAAAAAAGTAGAATATGCACTGGCATTGCAATCGCCAACAGGTCCAGTGAAGGTAGAGGTCAGGCTACTCTACATATGGCCTGATGAAGATGAACAGCCTACTCTTGCCGCAAATCTTACTCGATTGTCCAAAGGTGCCATGATCGGTGTCAGGTACAATGAGAATCAAGACTGGGTCGGAGGCACAGTAAGTTTTATGGAAAAATAATGGTGGCATAAGACCATGTGAAGTCAGGTGCAGATATATTGATGTGATTTACAACTTGTTGGCTAAGGACAGAAAAATAAGTATATTGTCGCCCACAATAAAGAAGCTTTATGGACAAAATAAGAATAGGAATAAGTATAGGAGATATTAATGGGATTGGTCTGGAGGTCATACTAAAAACATTGTCTGACACCCGAGTAATAGACTTATTGACACCTGTCATCTATGGCTCTTCCAAGGTGGTATCTTATCATAAAAATATAGTGGAGCCCGACAATTTTGTTTATCAAAACCAAAGATCTGCGCACCGGCTGGCTAATGACAAAGTAAACATCATAAACTGCTGGAATGAGAACGTAAATATCACACTCGGAAAAACAGCCGAAGAGGGTGGCAAATATGCTATGCTCTCACTAGATGCCGCAGTCAATGACCTAAAAGAAGGGTTGATCGATGCGTTAGTAACGGCACCTATCCATAAGAAAGCCATGCAAATGGCGGGATTTGGGCATATAGGACACACCCAGTATCTCAGTCACCGCTTTGACGATGCTTCATATTTGATGTTGATGGTAGGTGATTCTATGAAGGTGGGTCTGGTAACCGAGCACGTACCTATAAGTGATGTATCTACACTTATTACTAAAGAAAGGATTATTGAGAAGATAAAGATTCTCAATGAGACCTTAATTATGGACTTTGCTATCGAGCGACCGACAATCGCTGTGCTAGGCCTCAACCCGCACGCCGGAGACGATGGATTGATCGGTCAGGAAGATGATAATATCATCAGACCGGCCATCGTAGAGCTCAAGAAAAGCGGTATGCTAGTCATGGGGCCGTATGCCTCCGATGGATTTTTTGGAAGTGGTAAACACAATAGCTTTGATGCTATACTGGCTATGTACCACGACCAAGGCCTTGCACCTTTTAAGGCATTGACATTTAGCTCGGGAGTTAACTATTCAGCGGGATTACCTATCATCAGGACCTCTCCGGATCATGGTACAGCGTATGATATAGCAGGGCAAAACAGTGCTGACCCTGAGTCATTTAGAAGAGCTCTTTTCCTTGCATTAGATATTGCCCGGAATCGTAAAGAGCACCTTCATCTCAAGTCTACCGCAGTCGAGAAAGTGAAACTCGAATCAGAAAGGGAGGATAATTAATAGCTATATTTCTGCAGATGATTTCCTAAGAGAATAGACGTGCAGAGAGTTTTGGTTTGGACGAGTAAATAAGATGGGGGTGGTTCTTATTTTTATGCTTTTTGGGGCATCACCCTCCTCCTGTCGTCGTCGGGTCGCTATGCTACGCTACTCACTGTTCGTTCGGTCCTTCGGACTGCCTCCTTGATGTCGGCATAGCTCCGCAGCGCTGATGCATGACTCGGGTTTAACTATTGCTTGCTGTAAAATTCTTTAAATGTAGACTGGTCAAATTTATATAGATCGTATTGCTCGATGATCTTTATAAGCTTGAGATCATATTGACTATCAGTGGCATAGCCTGCGGCTTTTAGACCTTTGGCCCAGCCAATATAGTCATCATTGCGGAGCTTGAATAACTGTGTGTAGTATTTTCGATATCTCAGAAACTTAGAGTGGTCTTGCCATGAATGTATTTTGTGATCATAGGCTCTAAAGCAAGATGGGATGAGCTTGCCGGTGGCATCCCTATCATCGTCTATGTGCATGTAGGTTAGACCTGTCCATTCGGTTTTGCATTTGATGCCAAAATAATTATTGGCTTTTTGAGCGAGGTCACTTGTTCCCCAGTTGCTTTCGTGAATGGCCTGCGCGAGTTTAATGCTTGCAGGAATGCCATACTCGATGCTATTTTTGACAGCTAAGGGTGCAAACTCATCTATAAACAGACTTTTATAGCTGGATTTAAATGAGAGGTTAAGAGCACTGATCGCAAGGATAAAGCAAATTATTGTATAGTTTCTAATCATAAATAATATCGAATATTATGTAATGCAAAATATGGCCACCTAATTTCATTCACCCTAAAATTTGGTTCGGCATTATATGGGTTGCATGCTTTTGAAGATAAACTGTTAAATATGGTTTTACTCAATGGCAACAATGACTTATTTACGAAGCCATCAATTATAAGTCCTTTTAAAGACCGTTCGACTGTTTTGTTTTCAAATTTCGTGCCATATGATGATAAAGGTAAACTTTTTTTTAAAGAATCAAACTTGATAATTACGAGGTCAGATGTTTATATTTTCATTTTGAGCAATGTAAATGAAAACCGCTTCGAGGTATAATATTCGGCAAGTTTATTTATTTAAAAAATAATATATTGCCATATGTTAACTTTGAGTAAGCTTTGAAGATTATTTATTATTGAAGTGTTATAATGTTACATTTAATTGTTTAATTTTGCGCAAATTTTTGGTGGATAATCCAAAAGTAAAAGTAAAAAAAAATGAGCGAATTAAACTTGAAAACCAGATATACCGACGAAGAGTTAGAGGAGTTTGATCAATTGTTAGTAGAAAAGCTAGATAAAGCTAAGGAGCAATTATCATTTTATTTGGGGCAGTTACAAGACCTAGCAGAGAACCCAGACTCGAAAATCAAAGGTTTAGATGATGGCATCAGTACCACAGAGACAGAACGTCTGACGACTCTAGCCGGCAGGACTAAGAAGCACATTCAGCATCTTGAGAATGCGAGGATACGGATTAAGAACAAGGTGTACGGTGTTTGTAGAGTTACAGGAAAGCTTATCTCTAAAGAGCGACTTCGAGCTGTCCCTCACGCAACATTAAGTATAGAAGCAAAGCAACAACAGGTATAGTACTTTGTACATTCTCTAGCAATAGTTTTTTCATTGTCGAAAACTGATTTCAAGGCAGTGGAAGTTATGGCCTCTCTTGTTACTTTGAATCCCAGTACAATCTCGATCTTATCAGAGGTGATAAGGACCGACAGTTTAAATTGTTTTGACTTGTATTTTATTATCATACGCCCTTATTTCTTAGCAAGGTCAAAGTGTAGATACCTATCTTACTGAATTAATAAGTCAATTTTAGGTAGAGCCATCAGAATCTGGAAGCAGTAATGAAATTATCTATAGATAATAGGGTCTTAATACTTCTAGGAGGAGTTTAGACCAGGGAGTATTAAAATAAAATAGTTGATTTTATGGTATTAAAGGTGCTCTTTAGCTGACAATGGAATCTGATATAATAACTAAAATTCAACTGCCTTTTGTGTATTTTTTTTCTCATGAAAAAGTTTTGTTTGACCCCGATCCTTGATATGTTTGAAAATTTATCTTTATATGCATTCTTGCAAGTTTTTACCTCTAAGTTAGTAATGTCAACTCATTATATGGGGAATAATTTATGGTAGGTATTTATAGGTTTATGATGGAGCTTTATCATAAAGAACAGGATTTATAATTACATTTGGTATAACATAAGATATGAGATTAATTACTAAAGTGATAGATTTATTTTAATCAAGAAAAGAAGATTTACTTTTATATAGAGACCAGCGTACTAAACCTTTTTTGAGCATCGTCATTTATTCAGTGATTATTAAAATTAAATAAGCCAATTGCAGAAGAAATCAATAATAGTTTCCATTATCATAGCTGCAGTCATAATTGTAGACCAAGCTGTTAAGTTTTGGGTTAAGACAAACATGTCCTATGGTGCAGATTTTCCAATACTGGGCCAGAGCTGGGCTTACATACATTTTGTAGAGAATGAGGGCATGGCGTTTGGACTTAAGCTAGGCGGTAGCTATGGTAAGCTAGCGCTTTCTCTTTTTCGGTTGGCGGCTGTTGGCTTCTTAATATACTTTTTAAGAAGGTTAATAAAAGAAGGTGCGTCAATGGGTGTGCTTGTCAGTTTTGCTTTGATCATAGCGGGAGCGTTGGGTAATATTATTGACAGTGCATTCTATGGATTGATATTTTCAGAATCACTAGTTCATGGTTCACCTGCTGAGTTCTTGCCCGAGGGTGGTGGCTACGCCGGCTTTTTATTTGGAAAGGTAGTAGACATGTTTTATTTCCCTATGATCGATACCATTCTGCCTGAGTGGGTACCGTTTATTGGAGGTAGTCGATTTGAGTTTTTTAAGCCGGTTTTCAATGTTGCTGACTCAGCTATTTGTGTAGGCGTTGCTATATTATTAATCTTCCAAAGATCTTTCTTTAAAAAGGAAGAAGAAGTCCAGCCTCAAATTGAGGGTGAATCTTAATATTGCAACCTTTTCGGGAAGGACATGACTCAAGTGCTCAGATAATCCACTTTCACAAGTTTGAGCTTATTTCTTTTAATGCTTGGGATAATGACTTCACTTTCACTGACCTGAAGAGCATTTCTAATTTGAAGCTTTAAATCTTGTCGATTAGTTGCCAGTAGACTTCTTCGCTCATGTTTTCCTCCACCGGTGATGATGTATTCACTGACTGTATTTTCATTGCGAATTTCATCATTATACAATAAGCGCACAGATGAGGGGTTTTTGAAGATGAAAAAAGATGAATAGAGGGCATCATCATCAAATGAGTATTGTTTCTTTTGAAGCATTTTTTGCCAGTGATTACTACCGTCTGGATTAATGGCTATCAGAATTAAATCCTCATAGTAATAATCTATAGCAAATCTCATGCTATAAAAGTCTCGACGCCCTTGATACAGACTTCTTTCGTACTCTTTTCTCTTTTCTGCAATGAGTACTACTCCACCATCCATCCTTAGTAATGCGTCTTGCACTTGCAGATTTGGTATCACATCATCTTTATTGCGCTTCCCGCTACTAGTCAAGAAATCTGTAAGAAGCTGATCTGTGTAGGCTACAAAACTCGGTTCACCAGCTTTTCTGGCATTGTGCGGTATGCTTAATCTAAATGCGCCTAGTGATTCACTCCTTACAGTTTCACTGTACAGCCCGGTGGCCACCACTTGCCTATTGACATTGTCGTAAATGTAGATAATGTTAGATAGGGCATATTGAATAATCTGTTTGTCAATAACATGTGGTATGGTACTATTGATATCAGACCTTATAACTGTAATCAGTTGATTGGTATGTCTTGTGACATTCATCGTGTTATCTAATATGATGAATAGCTCAGCCTCATTAGATAAAAATATGGTCTTAAAATTACGCCGGAAGTCAAATTGAGAGACATCATATAAGTGGTCAGCAACTAAAACACTATTGTCTCGGGATATGAATAAGACTTCCAATTGGCTCTCTACGAGCATTTGGTGTATAGCTATCCATTTTTTATCCTCTGATGGCGTTATTTTAAACCTCGGCAAGATACGTTCTTTCTCATATGCTTTTATCAATTTGGTATCTATGACGTCAGCCTTAGAATCATACCTGGAAATTTTCAAACCTATAAAGTCATCTCCAATTTCTGTAAAGACCACCGAAAAGCTTGTATCTCCAGGTACCACATCGTTGATAAAAATCTTTTTACTGTCAAATTTGAGGCTCTTTTTCCATCTGGTAAATAGGTTTCCATCAAATGATTGTATCTCTACTCCTGTATCTGATATTTCGGCCATTAATATCATGTCACCATATTGCCCCAGAATATCATAGTCCATATTTTTCTGCATGTTGACCTCCTGAGACACCGCTACAACTTGTGCCTCAGCCACTGAGACCACAATAAGCAAATGCATAAGGATAATTACACGATTTAATGACTTCATATTTGCCTTGAACTTCTATCTATACCCAATGAGCAGAAGACTATGACTTTTAATCCGCAATCTGCAACAAGTTTTCATTTTCCTCTTGAATTGGCATTTATTTGGGACGCTTTACTTATTGATCCTGGGTGGTGCCTTGAAAATCATCCACAAAACCAATTATTTGCCCCGCCTAATAGAAAAATTCTATTTCAATACAGGGGATATGAACTTCTCAAAAGGAAAATGCACCCTTAATTGATAAGATAATAACGATTGAATCTTTACTCTGGTTTCTATCTTCAAATTTAAATTTAATTAATGGCAATCCCAATGTATTGCCTTAGCTTTTTGTTTGCTCCAGAAGATAAGGCTGCCAGCTACTAGAAAATCTGCATTTTGTTAATCTCCCTTTTAATCTATTTTTTGTCCTAGAATTTCTTCAACATGCTCATGTATTTCGTTCATTTGACCATACGAGAGTCGGCGGCCAAGTCTTGCAATCAACCACGTGGTCAAGAAAAGTAACAGTAAAATTAATGCATATATCAAACCTGAATAGCCCTGATCTAATGCCCACTGTGAAGAACCCCACATTAATGCAATGACACATCCAAAACCAAATACAGCATACATGAACATAAACATAGTCCATAGCCCGGGGTCAGGCGAATACATGCCCCTAACCCTCGATCCTTTTTTTTCTTCTTCTACTGTCATAGTTAGCCTTGGTGACCACCATTGCCTGCGATCACTGGGAATGAGTATGGTCAAATGGCCTGTAATAGCCTGACCAATCATAGTGAAACTGTCTGCCTCAATATACCGTATGATGCTCTGGTTTATACTATCTGGTGATCTTTCAATATACAGGGAGAATCTTGGCCTAATTCGTATAGATGGCCTTAGTGATGTAATCTGTGAATGCTTTTGAGTCTTCATGTTTGATTCAATTCAATCCATGTAGCTATTGTCAGAAATTAAGGTTTGAAAATACTAAAAATTATATTGGCAGTAAAGTATTTACAGTAAAGATTTGCTAATAATCAGGTTTGTGTGCTGATTCGGTACAATGAAAATTGAAATATTTTTTGTGAGAAGATGAATCAAGCACTGCATATGGGCATCATAAATTTTCACTACATTTGACACATTATCTATAAGCATTGAATTTACATTGAAAATAGCTGTAAATACGAGATTTCTTATCAAGGATAAGATGGAAGGCCTTGGCTGGTATACCTTTGAGATTTATACACGTATGGCAAGACAACATCCAGAAGATGAATTTGTATTTATTTTTGACAGACCTTACCACAGCGATTTTACACAATTGCCGAATGTGAAGGCAAAGGTGATACCACCGCCGGCCAGACATCCCTATCTCCTTAAGATTTGGTACGAAT
Source organism: Saprospiraceae bacterium (assembly GCA_007125435.1). Classification (GTDB taxonomy): domain Bacteria; phylum Bacteroidota; class Bacteroidia; order Chitinophagales; family Saprospiraceae; genus SLDF01. The sequence continues at coordinate 3,522 of SLDF01000313.1, read as the reverse complement.
ATAGTCTCCCCTTTATACTGAATAGCATCAAGCCGGATGTTTTCATTTCTCCAGATAATTTTTGTTCGATTCGTTATCAAGGTAAGACCATTCTTGTGGTGCATGATCTGGTTTACAGACACTTCCCTGAGTTCATACCCAAAAACTTTCGAAGGTATTATGAGGAGAATATGCCTCGATTTATTCAGCGCGCTGATCATATAGTGGCCATATCGCAGGCAACAAAGAACGACATAATTGACCTTGCCGGTGAAGAAGCAGGCCTTAAGACTACTGTTATTTACAATGGTGTCAGGTCATCAGCCCGACTTATCTCTTATGAAGATAAAGACGCTGTGAAGTCAAAATTTACAGGAGGCCGAGATTATTTTTTATTCGTTGGCGCCATACATCCCCGCAAAAATATCAGAAGACTTGTCGAGGCTTACAATATATATAGATCGTCAACTGATGATGATATCCCCCTTGTTCTTTGTGGGCGAATGGCTTGGGAAACAGACGCTATCAGCCGTGAAATAAATCAGTCGCCTTACAAAAGTGATATAGTGCTTACAGGCCATTTAAATGAAACCGACTTGAGGCATCTGCAGGGTGGCGCATACGCATTAGTTTATCCTTCTCTTTTCGAGGGGTTTGGCTTACCTATTGTAGAATCCTTTCAGGCAAGAGTGCCGGTTATTACCTCTAATTTGTCATCGATGGCAGAAGTGGCGGGTGATGCGGCCCTGCTTTGTGACCCATACGACTCAGAAAATATTGCTAAACAGTTGATATACATTAGAAAAAATCGTAATTTGGCAAGGAATTTGATAGATAAAGGTTCTGAGCGCTTATCCATGTTTGATTGGGAAGTGGCATCAAAGAAATTTTATGACGAAATCAAACAATTAGTAAACCCTAAAATGTAAAATCAATGCAAATAGCAGTTGTAGGAACAGGGTATGTAGGTCTGGTGACTGGTACATGCTTTGCAGAAACAGGAAATAATGTCATATGTGTAGACATTGACGAAGCGAAGGTCAAAAAATTACAAAGCGGGAAGGTGACCATCTATGAACCCGGACTTGAAACAATCTTTGAAAGAAATATTAGCCAGGGGCGACTCCATTTTACTACCGATATAAAGGAAGCAGTAAAAGATGCAGAAGTAATTTTTCTGGCTTTACCCACGCCTCCAGGAGAAGATGGATCAGCAGATCTTTCGTACATCATGGGTGTTGCAAAAGATCTATCTGCGATCATAGACCATTATACAGTTATAGTTGATAAAAGTACGGTGCCTGTCGGTACGGCGGATAAAGTTCATGCCATACTTGCTGAAAATCTAGATGAATCATTGTTCGATGTAGTTTCAAATCCCGAGTTTTTGCGTGAAGGAGCCGCAGTTGATGACTTTATGAAGCCTGATAGAGTAGTTATAGGTACTTCATCTGATCGTGCGGCAGCAGTTATGCGCCGCTTGTATGACCCGTTTGTCAGACAGGGCAATCCAGTCTTGATCATGGACGAAAGGTCAGCTGAGATGACAAAATATGCGTCCAACTCCTATCTGGCAACGCGTATCAGCTTTATGAACGAAATTGCAAATCTCTGCGAAAAAGTAGGCGCTAATGTCGATATGGTCAGAATAGGAATGGGCTCTGATACCAGAATTGGTAAGCGATTTTTATTTCCGGGCGTAGGTTACGGTGGATCGTGCTTTCCTAAAGATGTCATGGCACTTGGAAAGACAGCTAATGAATATGAGTATGACTTCAAGATACTCAATTCCGTCATGCGCACCAATGATTTGCAAAAAGAGCGCCTAAGTCAAAAAATTATAGATTACTTCGGTGGCAATCTTAAAGGCAAAACCATTGCCATCTGGGGCTTGGCATTCAAGCCCAATACTGATGATATCAGAGAGGCACCGGCCATTACAATCATAGAAGACCTCTTAAATGCCGGAGCGCATATCAAAGCCTTTGATCCCGAAGCTATGGAAAACTTTAAGATGATCATGAGTGACAAGATTGAGTATACGAAAGATCAGTATGAGGCTCTTGTAGATGCTGATGCTCTCGCCATCATCACAGAGTGGGCGGTTTTTAGAACACCGAGCTTCAAGGTCGTTAGCCAGTTACTTAAAGAATTGACCATTTTTGATGGCCGTAATCTATATGACCTTGCCTACATGAAAGAGAAAGGCTTCTATTATGATAGCATTGGTCGACCGACTGTCACCCGATAATGTATTTCAGATATGGCTTATAAAAAACGTATATTAATTACCGGTGGGGCTGGATTTATCGGCTCCCATCTGGTAAGACACTTCGTCAATACCTACAGTGATTATCTCATCGTTAACCTTGATGCCCTTACATATGCAGGCAATCTGGAGAATTTACGAGATATCGAAGACAAGCCTAATTACAGGTTCGTGAAAGGAGATATTACTGATCTGATCTTTATCAGACAGTTGTTTAGGGACCATGACTTTGATGGCGTATTGCATTGTGCTGCTGAATCCCACGTAGACCGATCTATAGAGGATCCATTGATTTTCATACAAACCAATGTAATGGGTACAGCAGCTTTATTGCAAGCTTGCAGGGAGCAGTGGGGTGAGGATATGGGAGATAAACGTTTTCACCACATTTCGACAGATGAAGTATTTGGGTCCCTGGGGAGCGAGGGCTTTTTCGTAGAGACGACGCCATATGATCCACGCAGTCCATATTCTGCTTCAAAAGCCGGATCTGACCATCTCGTTCGTGCTTTTTGGCATACTTATGGATTGCCTATGGTCATCAGCAATTGTTCTAATAATTACGGCCCATACCAGTTTCCGGAGAAGCTTATTCCGCTGTTTATTAGAAACATCACACTTGGCAAGCCTCTTCCAGTTTACGGACAGGGTGTCAATGTCAGAGATTGGCTCTACGTCGAAGATCATGTGCGCGCCTTGGACCTCATTTTTCATAAGGGTCAACCGGGAGAGACCTACAATATCGGAGGTCACAATGAATGGAAAAACATTGACCTCATCAGGCTTCTATGTGATATAGTGGATAACAAGACTGGTAAGCCGGCAGGCACTTCTCAGCAGTTGATCACATTTGTCAAGGACAGAGCAGGTCACGATATGAGGTATGCCATTGACGCCGGTAAGATAAAAGCAGACCTGGGATGGGTGCCCTCGCTTACATTTGAAGAAGGACTAAGCAAGACGGTTGATTGGTACTTATCCAGCCACGAATGGCTTGAGAGTGTGACGTCCGGTGATTACCTTAAATATTACGAGCAACAATACAGTAATAGGTAGATTAATTTTTCTTTGATTTTGGGCGTGACCCTCCGGGCCGGGCTATCCGCTTGTATTCACAGGTCTAGCATAGGGTGTCGTAGTAGATGCGAGCGGCTTCTTACCAGTCGCCATCACATCTACACTCCACCAACTATGCCAGACCTGCTCATATCGCTGCTATCCCTCACGCAGAATATAGTATCTAGCTGCAAGTTACAAGCTGCAAGCCGCTAATT
>SLDF01000400.1 GCA_007125435.1 Saprospiraceae bacterium | reverse complement strand
GCCTAAACAGCGGAGAGCACGGAGTGCTCGTAGCGTAAACAGCAAACGGAGGCGATAGCCGACCGTTTGCCTAAACAGCGAAGCGTAAACGACCCGTAACCCGCCACTAGTTACTGCTCATGAGACAGTCAGGAGTACAAGCGCATAGCCCGACCCCGCCCGCCCCCAACAACACTCTAGGTGGACACGCCCAAGGAAAGCATAAATAAAGCAAGCAAAATAGTACATATAGAATGTAGGTGTTGATTTTTTAACTTTGTCCGGGATCTGAGTAAACATTTTTGTAATGGGGCTGTTTTAAGACCGTTAACTAACATAAAACATCAAGTATTATGAAAATAAATTTTTTACTACCTGCAATGTGTTTAGCTGTGATATTCACTGCCTGTGCAGGTGATGGAGATGGAAACAATAATTCTAAAAAAATAAATACTATGGCTTTTACATTACCAGATCTACCTTATGCGTATGATGCGCTGGAGCCTCATATAGATGCTCGCACGATGGAAATTCATCATACAAAACACCACAATGGTTATACGAATAATCTGAATAACGCTGTCGAAGGTACTGACCTAGCCGGTAAGTCCATTGAAGATATTCTTGCAAATGTCTCTTCGCAGTCTACAGCAGTAAGAAATAATGGCGGAGGATATTACAATCACAATCTATTCTGGGCAGTCATGTCTCCGAATGGTGGCGGTGAACCGAGCGGTGCTTTGGCTGATGATATTAACGCTACGTTTGGATCATTCGATAAGTTTAAAGAAGAATTCAATAAAGCTGCCGGTACTCGCTTTGGCTCTGGCTGGGCTTGGCTGTGTGTCAATAAAGACAACAACCTCGAAGTATGCTCTACGCCGAATCAAGATAATCCACTTATGGATGTGGAGACTAACGGTTGTGCAGGTACACCAATACTCGGACTAGATGTATGGGAGCATGCTTACTATCTCAATTACCAAAACAGAAGGCCTGACTACATAGGTGCATTTTGGAATGTGGTCAACTGGGATGAAGTATCTAAAAGATATACTGCGGCTAAGAAGTAAATAATTAAGATAGGAATGATAAAATCCCTCTGCATAGATGATGTGGAGGGATTTTTTTATTATGGTGCGTCACCATGCGAATGTGATACCAGAGTAGTGGTCCATCTTATTGACCTGGATGGTTGATCAGTCTAGAAATTGAGGTTTCTATAATAGATGAGGAACCAATCACCACTCAATTTGGCAAACCGTCTGACCATTTTAATATCAGTAGATTTGACCTGAATGGTCTCTATGATGATATCTTCAGAGATGACATCGAATGTTCTTTCAAATTGATTGTCAGGGTTTTTGAACGGTTTGTGCAAGACCCAGTCTTTTCTTTGCCAGTGAAAAGACTCAAAATCACCTTTATTTTCTTCCGTAACACCTGAGGGTAGACCAGGCAAAGGGAACTGTATATGAGCCATTTGGTATGCAGAGTCCGAGTGAAATTTCTCGTAGAACTGCACAAAGTCCTCCGGCAAGCCATTTGCCGGCTCAGACGCTTTTTTTTCTTTACAAGCGGCTAAGACCATGAGGATGATGCCGGCAATTATTATAGAATGCTTCATAAATGTATTAATCTTTAAATGGGATTGGCGATGAATCTTCTTGTATGTATACAAAGATAAAGTTGTCTATTTTAGTATACTCACCATAGAATTTGTGGATGAAATTATGATTTAGCACTTTGCATTGGAGCTGGCCACCATTAGGATCGTAATCAAATGGATAGACAGCGAGGTCCTTTCTGAAGTCTATCTTTCCTTTTCCATATATTTTATAGAGACTTTCTTTAGCCCCCCAGATGACATGGGCAGCCTCGATAGGGTTCACAGATGCTTGAATACCATCTAGCTCTTCACGATTACAAAACCTGGGCGCAAGCGTACTTATCCTGGGGACAATATTTTGTATGTCCACACCTACCAGATACGGCGCAGCGATGACGGCAGCTTTTCCGCCGGAATGACTCATGGAGATTTCCCAGGTTGACTCTTCCAGAAAAGGTTTGCCAAACTTATCCTTCAGTATAGCCCCTCTGATTTGTCGGCCGGACAAGAAATGAACGAGGTGTCTACAAGCCAGCCACTCCAGGCGCCTGAAGCCTTTGATCTGCTCCAGTTGGCGATCTTCGCCAGGATAGAGATCCAGTGCATCTAAGAAATAGGACTCATCCTCTTTGATGTCCCATATGCCCAGCAGCCCTTCAGGCTCAAGTGTCTTTTTTAATGTTAGTGGCATTTCGAATGCTGATAGCTTGAAAAAAAAACAGATTTATTCCGATGACTTATCACCACGATATTTATAATTATGATGATATGCCGGCCATAAAACAAATGCATAGATACCACACATATCTTCTTTTTGCAATTAGGCATCAAAAAAAAAATGCTTTTAAGGTGAGCAATAGCGCGAGATAAGAACACATTGAGTTTGCTGTTTTAAGGCCTGGTAAATGGAGAAAAGTTTTTATTTTATCGTTTTTGGCATCACCCTCCTCCTGTCGTCGTCGGGTCGCTTTTAAGAGTCTGAAAACAGCCATGTTAATGATCCCAAGTCTTGCTCTTTTGAGCGATATCTTCGAAAAAAAAATACTTACGTAGCTATGGCTATGCGCGTATTTTTTATTCTTCGATCTCACTCAAAATAGCTTCGACTTAGATCATACGACGGCTATTTTCAGACTCATTACGGGGCTCGCTGTTCGCTCGGTCCTGCGGACTCACTCACATTCGTTCGTGACCCACTCCGCATCGCTGATGCAAGAGGGTGTATTTCAAAATGTCGTTTTTTCGATTATTGCATCAGCGATGTGTAAGGGTGGCGACGCAGGAGCCAGACTCAGCGCAGCAATAGCGAAGCTGAGGCCGACCGCTTAGGGAGCCCTGGAACGTAGCGACCCGAAGGGTGGTGCCCAAAGCGACAAAATTAAATATACCCGGTGCAAGACAGTAGAAGAAAATGCATTATGAAGTATTTGTCAAATGGACACAGGGGTTTATACAGCAGCTTGCAGTGGATTTGGTTTAAGATTACTGCACTATGAGGGCAATTGTTGTTCACTATGAGCTTTGTAGAGACATTGATTTCATCAGATAATAAATCATGTCCTTGAAACTCTATTGTAAAAATAAAGTTTAAATTAAGACTATCATGCAGCAAATTTTAACCCGCATTATGCATTAGTGATTTCTATTACGGCTTTAAAAGGTTTCAAAATAAGGCGCTTTGCTTGATTTCGCTCATTCACCAGGCTACATCTAATATCTCCTGAAATAATCTGGAGCTTAGAGAATTTTGATTTAGACGACTTGTGAAGAAGGAGCATAGCCCCAAGCTACGTGACTGATGAACAAGTAAGCAAAACCCATCATATTCATCAGAAATCCTATTACGGATTTATATGGCTTTAAAACTGATGATTTTGTTCAATCGTCGTAGGAGTGACTATGACTCATTCACAAAATCATCAGTTTTTT
>SLDF01000217.1 GCA_007125435.1 Saprospiraceae bacterium | reverse complement strand
CTTGACGCTAAAGACATAGACTTACTGATCGTTACAACGGACACTCCTGAATACATTTCACCTTCAACTGCGAGCAAGGTACAGCATTTATGTGGAATGACTAATGCGGGCACCTTCGATGTCAATACGGCATGTGCCGGGTTTGTTACAGGTCTTGACATTGCGACGAAATATATAAAAGCAGACACCCAATACAACCATGTCATGGTTATTGGCGCTTATGCCATGAGTAAGTATCTTAATAAGCATGATAAAAAAACGGTCACCCTCTTCGCAGATGGAGCAGGTGCTGTCATCTTGAAGGCATCTGATGATTCAGATGCAGGCTATCTAGGAAGCCAGCTTTTGACAAAAGGCGAATACTACTCATACATGGGGATCTATGGCGGCGCTACGGCTGCCCCATGCAGTCAAAGTATCTTGGACGATGGAGAGCATCAGCTTCAATTTGTAAAAAAATTCCCTAAAGAGCTCAACCCAAACGTATGGTCAGACATGACAAGAACACTTTGTCAAAGAAACGATATAACACCGCTGGACATCGATCATTATTTCTTGACGCAGATCAATATCAACAGTATATTCGAGACCATGGACCTGCTAAATGTTCCCCAAGAAAGGGCAACTACCATAATGCATAACTATGGATATACAGGATCTGCATGTATACCATTAGCCTTTGACAAAGCCATGTCAGAAAATAGAGTCAAAAAGGGACAAAAGTTACTATTCATTGGTTCGGGAGGTGGCTTAGCATTTGCATCAGCATTATTTCAATTCTAAAATAGAGACACTATGAGTAATACTATTCATCAACAGAAAACAACAACCTCAACAATTGAGCAAGCTTACCTGGAAGTCAATCCTGAAGGAAAGAATACCGTGCTGTTCATTCATGGGAATGCATCATCCTCAATCTTTTGGAAAAGATTAATGCAAAGACTTCCAGAAAACACAAGGGGTATAGCACCTGATCTAAGAGGCTTTGGAAACACAGAAGATGTATTAATAGACGCTACAAAAGGTATGCGAGAATTTTCAACAGACATCATTGCATTGCTTGATCAATTAGACATAAACAAAGTACATGTTGTTGGCCATTCCATGGGAGGGTCTGTTTGCTATGCTTTAGCAGGCGATCATCCGAACAGGTTGGCTTCAATCACCTTGGTCAACCCTGGGTCACCATTTGGGTTTGGAGGCACTAAAGACCTTGAAGGCAATCCTCATTTCAGTGACTTTGCGGGATCGGGAGCAGGCGTTGTAAACCCGGATTTTGCGAAAAGAATTGAACAAGGTGACCGAACAGAGGAAGACCCTAACGCAAGTCCAAGGGTTGTAATGAATAATTTTTACTGGAAGCCCCCATTTAGGCCAGAAAACGAAGAAGAACTTTTAGATGGCCTATTGTCTGAAAAAATAGGGCCTCAAAAGTACCCGGGTGACAGTGTGCCATCAGAGAATTTTCCATTTACCGCACCTGGTAAATTTGGACCTCCAAATGCTCTATCACCGAAGTATATAAGTGATACAGTTAACAAATTTATCGAGAAGACAACTGCGATCCCTGTATTGTGGATAAGAGGAGAAGAAGATCAAATTGTATCTGACAAATCACTTTTTGATCTGGGCACACTGGGAGCCATGGGACTGATACCGGGTTTTCCGGGAGAAGATATCTACCCACCACAACCGATGGTATCTCAAACCAGACAGGTGTTAGAGAAGAGACAAAACAACGGAGGCGAGTTTAAAGAGATAATCATTAAAGATGCAGGCCATTCTCCATATATTGAAAAGGAGGATGAATTCTGTTCTTACTTCATGCCTTTTATAAAGTCATAGTTTTTCATGGAGAACCAAGCTTTTGTCATATCGGTAAGTGCGCTTTTGGTAGTCTATAGTGCAGTGACGCTTTATATCGTCATTAAAGGTGCCAAAAAAACAACGAATTTGTCTGACTATGCGCTTGGCTCCATGTTCTTTTCTCCTATAGCTGTAGGCCTTTCACTGGCCGCTTCCATGACCAGTGCAGCCACCTTTGTGATCAATCCCGGCTTCATTGCAAATTTTGGGTGGTCAGCTGTATTGTCATTTGGTATATTCTTACCCTTATCTGCAATTATCAGCCTTGTGATCATGACTAAAAGCTTTCGCAAGTATGGCCAAACCGTAAAAGCATTAACGCTAGCTCAATGGATTGGCAAACGTTACACCAGCTCGACGTTTGCCCTTTTTATGGCATTTCTAGCACTTTTACTGATTACATTTATTGTACTTATTGTAGTCGCATTGACCAAGGTCATAGCAGGTGCGTTGCAAGCTGATCAGGTTGTGGTGATGATAACATTGGTTGTTTTTGTTTTTGGTTATATGATGTTTGGTGGTGCAAATTCCATGGTATATACCAACACCATTCAAGCTATAATCATGATCATTGTTGCTTTAATTCTTCTAAGCAGTGGTTTGGATTTTTTCAAAGAGGGTGTATCGAATTTTTGGTCACAGCTCTCTGATATAAACCCAAGGCTAACTGAGAATACATATCCAGAAAGCCCTTTATTTCGCAATTACTACGAAATCATTTTTGCACAGATTGTTGTCGGGATAGCTATTGTGGTGCAACCCCACATTATCACCAAATCACTCCTGCTAAAAGACAATAAGGATGTGAGTAAATTTCTTTGGACAGCAGTAATCGTTCAGATCATATTTTTCTCAGTGGTATTCATTGGTTTCTATGCACGCCTTACTTTTCCAGACCTGAGCATTGCCGGCCAGTCCATTCCGAACGATGGCATTGTGCAGGCATATGTCGTTGAGCGGTTTAGCAATGGCTTATTAGGTTTGACTATTGGGTTGTTTGTTATTTTAGGCCTGATAGGTGCAGGCATGTCGACACTTGAAGGTCTGGTGCAATCGGTTTCTACAACTATCACATCAGATATCATTGAGGTAATCGTCGGCAAAGGTAAACTCTCAGATCAGAAGTTAATGATTGTGAACAAAAGTGCTATCGTTGTGCTGGCCATTATTACTATACTTTTAAGCTACGATCAATTGTTACAGCCTAATTTAAGCGTAGGTATTTTCGCTCAAAATGGAGTTTACGCCTATTTCTCAGCAGCTTTTATACCAGTGATATTGGGCATATTCTTCAGATCTATACCTCTACATATTCCATTCATCTCTGCTGCCATTGCAGCAGTTGTTCACTTCGGTGTATATTACGTTCTGCCCTATGGACTTGAAAATTTCAATTGGTCTTTTGGCACATTTGACATATACCTTATGGGTAAAGTCAGAAACCCTGCCATTGCCTCTTCAACAGCTATTTTAGTTTCAAGTATAATAAGCATCATTCTAATTTCGATTAATAAAGATGTGAGAATTAACAAAAGCGAAAACAGGAAAGAGCAACCAGAAGTCTTAACAAACGCCACGTCATCATGAAAGTAATAGATTGGATAAAGAAGTGGTCAGAGTTCTCTCCAAACCAAGTTGCCTTTAAAGAGTTGG
>SLDF01000266.1 GCA_007125435.1 Saprospiraceae bacterium | reverse complement strand
GGTGGCGACGCAGGAGCCAGACTCAGCGTAGCAATAGCGAAGCTGAGGCCGACCGTTTAGGGAGCCCTGGAACGTAGCGACCCGAAGGGTGATGCCCAAAGCGACAAAATGAAATACACCCGCTTAAAGCAATGCTTTTATCTCTTTCTTTTATCTTTTTCCTTTTGTCTTTTGTCTTATCTCTTCTGTCATTCCCTGATATACGTTGACCTTTTTTAACCGAAACTGGATATAATATAAGCAGAAAAACAATTCTGATACAATACTCATTTTATTGAGTGATGTGGACATACATTTAATTTGACATGCATTTTATCCTTACCTTTGTATAAAGAATGATCCAGCAAATGAATATATATATATCAAACAGAGTTCTATGGCTTACTTTGTCTATCTCCTTTTTTTTGGCAATAGTTGGGTGTGGAGGTGAAGATGGCTATAGAGATATCTCGGACTATTATTTTCCGGTGGATGATATGGAGGAAGGATATGTGTACCTGTATGATGTATATGAAGGCCTGCCATACACTAAGGATGTTTGGTTTTATAAGAAGGTGGAGGATGAAGAAGAGGGCAAAGTGTTTCTAAGCGCCCAGCAGTACGATGCGGGTTTTAATGTCGTACAGTTTCAGTTGCAATCGATCACAGCATCAGGTGCCCTTCTCGATCAAAATGTATTTTACTCGACATCCGAAGATGGCAGAGCTGTACCGAATGAGAGCAGGATTGAAGAAGATAATCACTTCCCCTTTCTGGTGAAGGATAGTTTGGGTGTATTTTTGTCCTCTTTGGTTTTTTGGGACATCCGCGACTCTACAGAAATTACTCTGGTCAGAAATCGACGGTTTCTGAGAGATACTGTTGTCGATCTTTGGGGAAGCAATACACCTGCTATCGTCATGGGCGTCAGAGAAGCTTATGATTATAATAAAGAAGGCGTTTTGACAGTTGAATCTAGTGGTATAGAGATTTATGCCAAAAATATAGGACTGATATACAGCAAAAAAATGATTCAGGATTCATTTGAGGTCTCATTTGGTCTGGATACATTTTACTACATGGACAATTTTTTAGAAGAGATTGAGTTACAGCATTGATGTTAAGAAACTTTTTTATAGCTATTATCACCTTATGGTCGTTGCACAGTGATGTGCAGGGTCAGGTTGCGCCACCTGTGCTCAATTGTGTAAAGGGTGATACGCTATTCTGGCAGATATTAGAGAGTCCTTGTGGCCCTTTTCTGGGTATGGATATTTACCATGCCACATCTTTGGATGGGCCTTATTCGGTCATACATACCGTGACTGACCCTAGTGAGCCCTTTTATGTTCACAATATTACTGCGCCTCTAAGGTTCTATTATTTGGTTAGCAGGTTTGATTGCCCCGATGGTGAATCCATGCCGTCAGATACATTGGATAATCGACCACCAGCCCAGGTCAGACTGAATTATGTGACCGTAGAGGGCGATGCGGTGAGACTGAGGTGGTTGCCCAGTGTTTCGCCGCAGACCGTAGCTCATATCATATATAGAGTAGATGGTAGTGGGACGGTGCCCATAGATACATTGTTTGGCGATACGACCTATCTGGACACAGGCGCCTCACCTAATAGTAAGATCGAGTTTTACTATGTCCTGGCAATGGATTCGTGTGAGACGCGAGGAGGTTTTAATATCAATCACAATACCGTGTTTTTAGAGGTGGACTACGACGAGTGTACTAGAGAGGCTACCCTGGACTGGAATGATTACAACTTCTGGGAGAATGGGTATGAGTATTGGTATATCTACTTGAGTATAGATGGAGGTCCCGAAGTGTTGATTGATTCTGTAGTGGGAGATGAGACCCAATATATTTTTGAAGAGTTGGAGCGGGACAGGGATTATTGTTTTACTGTAGAGGTTATTGAGACGGGAAGGCCCAATAATATTTCTCGGTCTAATGAGGCCTGTATTAATAACGTCCAGGTCATAGAGCCGGTTAGATATCTGTGTCTAGAGCAAGTCAATGTTGTTGGGGAGCAATCTATCCAGGTCGATTGGTCTATTTACGCGTTAGCTGATTTGGTGTATTTTAGATTGTTACGAGGAGAATCACAGACCAATATAGAAGAGGTGATATTTGAGTTTGAAAATCCCACCACATACCCGGAGTCTGACAGTTTCACAGATGATGGATTGATGACTTCCAGTCGTACCTACTTCTACCAGATAGAAACAAGAGATGAATGTGGCACCATAGTTCGGACGCCCATCATGAGCAATATCGTCCTCAGAAGCGAATTGAGACCGGACAGACAAAACCTATTGCAGTGGACGCCCATTGTACACGACGGCCATACGCTGGAAGGTTATGAAATAGAAAGGATTGTGAATAACCAATCTACCTTTGTAGCAGAAGTGGACTCATCAGCCAACGAGTTTGTTGACCAACTCGAAGGTCCGGCAACAGGCAACACTATCTTTTGTTATGCCATTCATGCGCTTACCACATTGGACTGTGACGGGCAGTTTTTAGAGCTTAGCCACAGATCAAATGTGAGCTGTGTCGAACAAAACAGTGAGATTTTAGTACCCAATGCTCTAGTCGTGAGAGGTAACAATCCAAGGTTCAAGGCTGTCATACTCTATCCCGAGTCTATCAACACCTTCAATTTACAAATATACAATCGTTATGGTGAGCTGGTGTTTGAGTCAGATGATCCTAATGTCGCCTGGGATGGGACATATAAAGGTCGCGCTATACCCGGAGATGTTTATACGTTCTACATACGTGCGAGACAGAATAATGGCAGGCTGATAGAGGAGTCAGGGCCGATCACAGTGATCCGATAATATACGCATTTATGATGAACACCCTATCAAGAATAACTTCCTATATTTTTCATCCTATCTGGCTGATGACAGCTCTGACAGCGCTTTTGATGGCATTGAATCCCATTGCATTTTTCAGTGCTCAGCCCACCTTTAAGGGCGTGTTGCTGTTGTCTGTATTTTTTACGACGGCATTCATACCGGGTATTGCTGTATTGATGATGAAGTTTTTAAATCTGATCCCATCCATAGAGATGCCACAGAAAGAGCACAGAATAGGCCCCTTAATCATTGGCGGTGTATTTCACATATGGATGTATAAAAACTTTACTGATAACCCTAATATTCCAGATATACTAGCCCTATCGACTATGGCTGTCATTGTGACCCTGTTTCTTTGCTTTTTGATCAACCTCTTTGCTAAGATCAGCTTGCATGCTGCCGGTATATCTGCAATGACGACCATCCTTACCATTGCAATTTTTACAGGAGATGCTGACACATTAAGCCTTACTTCCAAAGACAGCAGTGTCTTATTAATGCATCCGATTATCCTTATTTTTACAGGACTGCTGATAGCCGGCTGGGTAGGCAGCTCCAGATTATATCTGCGTGCACATACACATGAAGAATTAGGCGCTGGTTACTTCATAGGCGCTATTGGACCAGTCGCGACCTTCATCTTGATGGGGTGAATGGAGGCATGAGATC
>SLDF01000242.1 GCA_007125435.1 Saprospiraceae bacterium | reverse complement strand
GCATTTACTGACAATGGTCAGATTGGCTACATCTGCGGATTCAATGGAAGTATCACATCTATCGATATAGAATCAGAGACCATAAACGAACTCGTAAGCCGTGCAGGCCTAAGAAGCACAGTCATGATGTGGAATACCATCGATTTCTTCGACGAATTCACGGGTATAGTATGTGGACATGACGGCCATATATGGTGGACTAGCGATGCAGGTAAGACCTGGGACCAATACCAAATTCCCGGCAAACCTACCATTCAGACCGCTGTACTAAGGTCCACACAAGAAGCAATCATTGCCGGAGATAATGGGTTCATAGCTAAAATTCGTCGGCCATGACAAGTAGCTACAAGCCCTATAAATCTCGCCACATGATACTGATGTGCTTATTCTTAATGTACGCCATATTAATGCCATCAACCAGTACCGGGCAGACCAGTGATATTTGGACGCCTGAGGCGGGTCTGTACCTTGGACGAGTTGTCAGACACAATCAAGGATTTAACATCCCCATTTCCGAGCCCACCTTCATATTCGAAGCTAGCCTGTATCAATGGAAGACGGGTACAGAAGACTGGCATCACAGGATTTTGTATCCGCAAATTGGCATAAGTGCTCAATATATTCACTTAGGTGACCAAGATATTTTGGGGCGAGGCCTTTCACTTATTCCCAATATCACCTTTAATACAGGACGGTCGCCATATGGTGGTCTAACAGTCAGACTAGGCATGGGCCTTGCTTACCTGACCCGACCATTTGACATCATAGACAACCCGGAAAATATCGCCATAGGTAGCCACCTCAACAATGCAACACACATTTACCTCGCTTACCGTTATCAAATCTCTCAGCGCAGCTTTATGTCCCTGGGTGCAGGACTCACACACTTTTCCAATGGTAAGTTCAAAAGCCCCAATAAAGGCATTAATATTTTCGCCGGTCAATTTACCTACCAACATACCTTACGAACTTTTAAAAAAGCTGAAGTGCCAACCACGACAATAAATAAACCACGCCACTATGCTATTTACAAATTTAGCATGGGCGCTCATGATAGAGGCCCCGGCACACCTGTCCATCCGGTCTATTTGCATAATATTTCTTACGCCTACCGCATATCATCTGATAGCTACCTTTGGCTTGGCTTGACCTACGCATTTGACAGGGCAGAGTACCACAACATGTTATTCATCGAGTACAATGGTTCAGACTTACGCCGCCTGGATGCAGCTGATCTTAGCCTCAGTCTCGGATACGAGCTGAAAGTAGGTTCTGTCGGATTGATGGCTCAGACAGGATACTACCTATACGATCCGGCTTTCAACAATGGCCCCTACTATTTTAAGTTAGGATTTAATTATTATCTATTCAATGCCTTTGACCATATAGACACCTTCTTATTCACCAATATCAAATCCCACCTTGCTATAGCAGATTACTTCGAATTGGGTGTTGGTATGAGATTGTTTTGACCCTCTTTATGCAATAGAGTTTTAAAGTCAGGTTTTTGATTGTGGTACTTAAGTGTTTTCGCGATTGAACCATAAGCACAAGCGAAATCAAGCGAAGCACCTTATTTTGAAGCCATTTACTCACGCTGCTATGTTTTCTTTATTTGTGTTCGCGAAACTTCTTTGTCGATGTGAAGCCGCAATACCCGCCTGCTAGCACAGTCAGGTGGCGGAGAGGGAAAATTCTATTGCACTAAGTGGATTAAAGACCAATCATTCCAGCTCAATAAATAGAAGCAATACCATATACTGGCCTACTTATTTTGTACCTTTGCGGTCAAATTACGATCCATCATGGTTAAATTGGTTCTCTTCCTAGTTTTGGGTTATGCTTTGTACCGTTTTTATCTGGCTCCCATTAAGCGAGCAATTGATGACAAACGTCAGAAAGAGCACTCTCAGCAAGGCAAAAAAAAGAGTAAAGACGATGACGATGATTCGGAATACATTGACTATGAAGAAGTAAAATAATGGACATACAAATTGGTGATCACCTACTTTACAATAACAACCAACTTATCGCTGTCAATAAGCCGGCAGGTATAGCTACCCAACCAGATGGTTCGGAAGATAAATCTATGCAAGATCTAGTGGAAATTTACTGCAAACACCCGGTTCAGATCGTACATAGACTGGATAGGCCTGCTTCCGGAGTATTACTTTTTGCTAAGAATAAAAAAGCTGTTGCCCACCTTCACAAACAGTTCGCTGCAAGAGAAGTAAAAAAAACTTACTGGGCCGTCGTAGAGCATAAGCCCAGTCCAGAGTCAGGACACTTAAAAGACGATTTAATCTTTAACCAAAAGGTTAATAAGGCATTTGCCTCAGAAGATGATAACAGCAAGACGGCTGAACTTCAATATCGGCTATTGTCCGAATCTGACCGCTATTTCTTATTGGAGATTGACCTTTTGACAGGTAGGCAACATCAAATAAGAGCCCAGCTATCTGCGATGGGTTGCTCTATTAAGGGCGATGTCAAGTACGGCGCTAAGAGAGGTAATAAAGACAGGTCTATTTATCTTCACGCTAAAAAACTGATATTCAGACACCCCGTTAACAATGAGGAGATTAACATCGATGCGCCTTTACCGACTGACAACCTGTGGTCGTTTTTCGGCGAAAGTATCAATCAGACCAAGCAATGAAATAAAGAATTGTCCTAATTATAATAATTTTAGAAGCGAGATGTCAGAAAATAATAAATCAAGAACCGATGTCAATAAATTGGGTGAATTTGGTCTCATTGATCACTTGACAGGCCAATTTCCGCTATACAATATGTCATCCGTCAAAGGCATAGGTGACGATGCTGCGGTGATATCCAATGACAAAGAGAGCTTTACATTGGTCTCCACTGATATGCTGGTCGAGGGCATACACTTTGACTTGGCTTATACGCCATTGAAGCACTTAGGATACAAAGCCGTGGTTGTCAACCTTTCAGACATTTATGCCATGAACGGTCATCCTCAACAGATCACCGTGTCGATTGCCATATCTAACCGATATTCTGTAGAAGCGCTCGAAGAGCTTTATGAAGGTATCAAAGCGGCATGCGCCTATTATAAGGTGGACCTCGTAGGTGGAGATACGACTTCAAGTTTAAAAGGTCTTGTCATCAGTATCACAGCTATTGGCACCAGTACAGCAGAAAAAGTGGTTTACAGACATGGAGCAAGGCCTGGCGACTTGATCTGCGTATCAGGCGATTTGGGCAGCGCATTTCTGGGACTACAATTACTGGAAAGGGAAAAACAAATTTGGCTCGAACACCCTGAAGTCCAGCCTAAACTCGACGATCAGCAATATGTCATAGGCCGCCAGCTCAAGCCCGAAGCCAGACGCGACATGATTTATCAATTTGAAAAAGCAGAATTGATACCTACTTCCATGATCGATATATCAGATGGCCTGGCATCAGAAATTATGCACATCTGTAAAAATTCTAATGTTGGCGCCCTCATAGAAGAGACTGGCGTTCCCATCAAGAATGAATCTCAGCTGCTCGCTCTAGAGTTTAATTTAGATCCTATCACCTGTGCCTTGAGCGGGGGAGAAGACTATGAGTTACTCTTCACTATTGACCCCGCAGATGAAGAAAAAGTAAAGTATATGGCAGATGTCTATATCATGGGCGAAATAAAAGACCCTTCTGATGGCATCAAATTATTGTCTAAAGGCGGTAAACTTCACACTATCAAAGCTCAGGGCTGGAAACATTTTTAATGCTGTTAGACAATTCTAATTATGCTTCTCAAAGACATTATAAGACATATACTCATCAGGCTCAGGTTAGATGTGACCAAAAATTTAAAATACGACCGTCTGACTTCAAGTATCATCCAAAAGGTATTGAAGAATGACTCCAATTGTATTGATATAGGCTGCCACAAAGGTGAAATCCTCTCCCTCATTCTTAAACATGCTCCCCAGGGAAAGCATTTTGCATTTGAGCCGGTGCCGGAGTTTTATAGCGGTCTCAAAGACAACATCCCCCCTACTGTGACACTCTACCCTTTCGCACTTTCAGATGAGAATGGCACCTCGGGCTTCCATTGGGTAAAGAACGCACCTGCCTACAGCGGCATAAAGAAAAGGCGATACGACATTCAAAACCCCGATATAGAAAAAATTGAAGTAAACGTCAAAAGGCTAGATGATATCATCCCTCATGACACGAGAATTGACTTCATTAAAGTCGATGTAGAAGGTGGAGAGTTCGGCGTTTTTAAAGGTGCCGAAAGGCTATTAAAAACGTATAGACCTACCCTACTATTCGAATGTGGCAAAGGAGCGAGCGAGTACTATGGCTCAAAGCCTGAAGACATCCATGACTTTCTCCATACTAACTGCCAGCTCTCTATTTACACACTGCAAGGATTCCTGGCCAATGACCAACCCGTTTCCAGAGCTGATTTTAAGATGTACTTTGATACCAATAAGGAGTATTACTTTGTGGCTTCAAGCTAACGATTCTCACGAATTCCTTTTATAGAGCAGTAGATGAGTTTTTATAGGACTTTTGGGCATCACCCCTGCCCAATGGGTTGGGCAGGGGTCGCTACGTTTCGGGGCTCGCTGTTCGCTCGGTCCTTCGGACTCACTCGCTACCGCTCATGACCCACTACACATCGCTGATGCTAAGCACCGACGTTGTTATTTGGCTGATAATGGATTAGATATTTCTTATTGATGCACCCTTTAAGTTTATTTTACTAAGTGCATTTGTCTGTTCCTAACACGAATATTATCTCTACTAATGAGCTGACTTAAGATGTCATTTTTTCCCTTTGTCGCATCGACAACGAAAAAGGCGATATCACATACAATGAGATCTATAACCCCGTTTGGCTTAAACCAAGACGTAAGTACTAATGCTCGCCAAGTATCCAAGAAGGGTTAGGGTTTCTTAGCTTATACTTTTCAATAGCGTACTTCTTCAAATGGTCGCTGGCTTCTTTTACATCGTCAGTGAAAAGAAGTAAATCCATATCCTTAGGACTTATCGTGCCTTCTTCCTTCATCCTTTCGATCATAGCGATCGTATCTTTGTAAAAATCTGTCCCCATGACTATGATAGGGAAGCCTGCCATTTTACCGGTCTGTATTAAAGTCATGGACTCATAAAGCTCATCCATGGTACCAAAACCTCCCGGGAAAGTAATAAAAGCATAAGAGTACTTCACCAGCAACACTTTCCTAACAAAGAAATACTTCATATCCACCCATGAGTCTAGATACGGATTAGGTGTTTGTTCGAATGGTAGCTCTATATTACATCCTATCGATCGACCATTAACATCTTTGGCTCCTCTATTGCTGGCTTCCATGATACCGGGGCCACCACCCGTCATGACTGTAAAGCCAAGCTTAGCTACTTCGGCAGCCATCTCACGCGCCAATTTATAATACTTGTGATCTTCTTTGAATCGTGCCGATCCAAACATTGTAACACATGGCCCTTTAAACGCAAGCGCTCTGAAGCCTCTTATAAACTCAGCGAAAACACTAACTGAGAAAGTAAACTCCTTCCACCTGGAACGAGGACCTTCAAGAAAATCAATCTCTTCTTCCGTTGCCGCTTTTAATTCTTCTTCATTCATAAGTTAAAGTTTTTTAATGATTATCTTTGCGGAACTTACAGTCACACATCTTGTTGTAAATATAAAAAAGTTATGTTAAAAGTATTGTTACTTTCTATCGCTTTACTTGGATTAGGATTTGCCTTTATTGCGATTAGAATCTTATTAGTAAAGAACGGCGAATTTAAAGGAACATGTGCCAACAATAACCCTTTCATGCAGAAGCAAGGTGTTACTTGTGGCGTGTGTGGCAAAGTCGCAGGGGAATCATGCGACAACGATAAAGACGAGCTCCAACCAGCCAAAGCATGATTTCATTGTTTAAGGTGGGTAGAATCACATAAAAAAACGCTTGAAAAGAATTGATATCTGTTCAAGCGTTTCTTTTTTACCTTAGTAATAGTCAATAAACTCAGACAAGAATGATCGATAGGGACATAATTTGCCTTTTACTCAAATACACTTTCTAAAATATACCTCTCAAAACCTCCCGTCATTGCCGTAACGAGATTTCCCTCTTCATCCTCAAGTATGAAAAAAGCTTGCATTGACCTGTTTTGCATATAGTCAAGTGCTGCATCCTTGCCCATGATCAGGAATGCTGTCGCATATGCATCAGCGGTCATACAGTCTTCTGCTATGACTGTTACTGATAACAAGTTGTGCTGGACGGGCTTTCCGGTTTTAGGATTAATGGCATGAGAGTATTTGATACCATCTTCGATTCTAAACTTTCTATATGACCCAGAGGTGGCTAAAGACTCGCCACTTAATTTAAGAATAACTTCTAGTGGTCTTCCGCTTTCTGTATTCACAGGTTTATCTATGCCAATGCGCCAAGGCTTATTTCTACCACTTTGACCAAGTGTTCGTATCTCACCACCAATTTCTACCATATAGTCGTAGACACCTTGACTTTGTAAAAAGTCACTTACGACATCAACTGTATATCCTTGAGCTATAGAATTCAAATCAATTTTTACGTTAGGGGTTGATTTTCCAAGTTGGTTATCTTTGATAGTAAGCTGTTTATAGCCCACATTTTTGAGAATTGAATCTAACTCTTTTTTGTCGGGCTCTCTATCTATGCCATCGGGTCCAAACCCCCAAGCATCGACTAAAGGCCCTACGGTTACATCAAAATATCCAGCTGTAGACTTACTTATGCTTAATGCTTTTTGGATGACTCTGCGCATATGCACGTCCAGGGTGTCCGTCTCTCCCCTATTGATTCTACTGATCAAACTATGGTCTACCCATAAAGACATACTCAAATCTATTTCCATTAATATGTCTTGGATATCGTCTTGAAAATCTCTTAACTCCTCGTCGACGTAAGTAATGCTGTAAGTACTGCCTTGTGCTTCTCCAAATAGTTTAACTTCTTGCCTATCTTTTGAAACGCAAGCAGCCAGACTAAATATTAGTCCGGCTGCTATTATAATGTAATTTCTCATAAGTGTTTATTTAAGCAGACCCAGATTTGCCATTCCCAGCTTTGCTGCAAACGAAACAAACATAAGTCTTATTAACCTCCAAAATCATCGAAGGCGATCATCTCGTCAGGTACTCCAAGATCATCTAACATCTTGAAGACTGCCGCATTCATCAAAGGAGGCCCACACAGATAATATTCGATCTCTTCTGGCTCTTTGTGCTTGCTCAGATAATTATCTAGTAACACCTGATGTATAAATCCAACATAACCTTCCCAATTATCCTCCTCCAGAGGCTCTGATAACGCTATATTGAACTTGAAGTTGTCATATTTCTCTTCTAAATCTCTGAAGTGATCTTCGTAGAAGATCTCTCTTTTACTTCTTGCACCATACCAGTAAGATATCTTTCTATCTTTAGTATCTAACGTATGGAACAAGTGAAAAAGGTGTGAACGCAATGGAGCCATACCTGCACCACCACCAATGTAAACCATCTCTTTCTTAGTCTCCTTAATGAAGAAATCACCATAGGGTCCTGAGATAGTCACCTTATCACCGGGCTTTCTTGTAAATACATATGAAGAGCAAATTCCAGGAGGTACATTGGCAAAAGCATTCTTAGATCTATCCCATGGTGGAGTCGCCAATCTAATGTTCAACATGATGATGTTACCCTCTGCCGGGTGGTTGGCCATGGAGTATGCTCTAAAGATTGGCTCATCGTTCTTGATCTTTAAATCCCAGATATTATAGTTATCATAATCATCTTTGAATCTATCTGGAATATTATAGAGATCAGTTTTGAAATTTGCTTCATACTCAGGCACATCTACCTGTATATATCCTCCAGATTGAAAATCTAAAGTCTCACCTTCAGGTAACTTTACAACAAACTCTTTAATGTAGGTCGAGACATTGTCATTAGAGATGACTTCACACTCCCATTTTTTGACGCCAAATACCTCATCCGGCACCTTTATACGCATGTCTTCTTTTACTTTCACCTGGCATGAAAGTCGTACCTTATCGGCAACCTCTTTTCTGTTTAGGTGATTTGTTTCAGTGGGAAGAACCTCTCCACCGCCTTCCATTACATTACATGTACACATGGCGCAAGTACCGCCACCTCCACATGCAGAAGCAAGAAACAAATTGTTCTCTGCTAAAGTATTAAGCAACGTGCCACCTGGTTTGACTGTTAATGGATTCTCTTCGTCTCCGTTAACGATGATCTTGACATCGCCCTGAGGCAAAAGCTTTGCTTTAGCTGTTATAATTAAAAAAGTAAGCAGCATGATAACCATGATAAATACCGCTATACTCGCTAAAATAGTTGGAAGCATAATTGTTGTTTATTTTATTTATTTTAAACCATTCGACAACGAAAAGTTGTCAAAGAATCATCATAATTACAGTTGAATACCTGCGAAACTTAGAAACGCTATTCCCATCAAACCGGTAATCAACATGGCCAACCCAAGTCCTTTGAGCGGATCGGGCACATCGGAGTACTTAAGCTTCTCTCTAATTGCAGCTAAGCCAACAATGGCTATAAAAAACCCTGTACCTGAACCTGCTGAAAACACAGCAGTCTCAGCTAAGTCATATTGTCGCTCTGCCATAAAAAGGGATGTACCAAGGATAGCACAGTTAACCGTGATCAATGGTAAAAATATACCGAGTGATGCATATAGACCTGGAGAGAATTTCTCAATGATCATTTCCACTAACTGCACCGTACCTGCAATAACAGATATATACAATATGAATGATAAAAACGTCATATCAACATCTGCTAGAGAAGGATGTATCCACGACAGCGCACCTTTGACCAAAAAGAAGTTCAATATTAAATAGTTGAAAGGCGCTGTTATTAATAGTACGAATATAACAGCAAGACCAAGACCGAAAGATGTCTTAATGGTCTTAGATACAGCTAAGAAAGAACACATTCCCAGGAAGAATGCGAATACCATATTCTCTATGAATACAGTCTTTATGAAGATATTTACATAATGTTCCATTTCTAATATATTTATCGGGTGATGTGTTTGTTATGATATATTGACTAAGTCTTTGTTCAGGGCTCTTTGTATCCAGATATAAATTCCTATTAAGAATAATGCAGCCGGAGGCAACATCATAAGACCATTATTGACATATCCGGCATCATAAGCCCATTGAGGTACGACCTGGAAGCCATAAAGTGATCCTGATCCAAATAACTCTCTAAAAAAGCCAACAAATAATAATACAAGACCATATCCAACGCCACTACCTACTCCATCTAAAAATGAAGGCCAGGGCTTCTTCTGCATAGCAAAAGCTTCTAACCTACCCATGATCAGACAGTTGGTAATGATCAGACCAACAAATACAGAAAGCTGCTTACTGACGTCATAAACAAACGCTTTCAAAGTCTGGTCTACTAATGTCACCAATGCCGCGATCACAACCAGCTGCACGATAATCCTAATTCTGTTCGGAACAGTATTTCTTATAGCTGAGATAATAAGATTAGCAAAGCCTGCCACGAATACAACTGATAATGCCATGATAAAAGATGGTTTTACCTGAGTCGTAACGGCTAGTGCTGAGCAAATACCCAATACTTGCACCGTGACGGGATTGTTATCATTTAATGGATCCTTGAGGACCTGAATATTCTTCTTTGAAAATAAAGGTTCCGATTTTTTCTTTTCCTTTACCTGTGTTTCTGTATTTTGAACTTCTGTACTCATAATATTATATAGTTTTTGAGGGTCTAAGGTTAATACTTAATTACATTTCTACGGCTTCTTCTTCTGCCTGTTCTATTTCTTCCTCGATTTCGTCAGCCCCGTCTTCATCACCTTGCTTTACGCTTTCAAAATAATTTTGGTAGAGCATGATATTATTTTTGATCATGTCGCTTGTTCCTACTGTAGTAATTGTTCCACCTGATATGCCATCTACTCTATGTTCTGATGGGCGATTTGGCTCTGTACCATATTTTACCACTTTGAGCTGTACGGACTCTCTCTCATCGCCAAAAATTTGCTTACCGACAAATTGATCAGAAAATTCACTTGTAGAAATTTCTGCACCAAGACCTGGTGTTTCTCCTTGGTGGTCAAAGTTAGCACCATAAACCGTGTTAAAATCATCTTCGAGAGAAATAAATCCCCATATCGGCCCCCATAGACCCATGCCACGAAGCGGCAAGATGTAAACCTTTCTGCCTTCGTCAGTTTCATAAAGATAAAGCGGCAATCTCATATCATCTCCTTTTGCAAGCTCATCTTTCATTTCCAAATCAAATGCTCTCTCGCCTTCTAATACATTACCTTTTTTATCGACTACTAATTCGATAACATTGGCATCGTAAAGCTCTTCTAGTTTTGACTTGTCTGATACATCTACACGAGCTGCGCTCAAGATGTTGGCTTTCTTTTCTAAGCGTATGTTGACTTCTTGCATAGGGCGCAATCCTTCTGCTGCCAGAGCAAGAAGTACGGCTGCGATGACTGTAATGATCGCAGCATAGATGAAGGTATATTTATTATTATGCACGTTGTAATCTTGTTTTAATGTGTCTTTGAATAACTAAATGATCTATCAATGGAGCAAAAACATTAAAGAATAAAATACTCAACATTATTGCCTCAGGATACGCAGGGTTGAATACCCGCAATATCACTGCAAATGCCCCTATTCCAAAACCGTAAATCCATTTACCCATGTTAGTCTGAGCAGCTGATACAGGATCCGTAGCCATAAATACCGCTCCAAATGCAAATCCACCCATAATCAAATGGTAGAATGCAGGAACTTCCATACCAGGAAATGCTGATCCCGCTAATACATTCATTAATAAGCCCATGATGTATCCACCGGCAAAAACAGAGAACATAATTCTCCAACTCCCTACTCCGGTGAATACTAAATAAGCGGCACCTAGCAATATGGCAAGTGTAGAGGTCTCCCCTATCGATCCCACAATGGTGCCAAAAAACATATCTGAAACTTGATTGCCTTCAGGAAAAGCCGCCAACCCTTCATCGAAGTAAACTAATGATGTTGCACCAGAGAATCCATCTACCAAAGTCTTAGAATCATCCATGGCTACCCAGATCTCACCACTCATATATGCAGGGAATGCAAAAAACAAAAAGGCTCTTGCTAGCAACGCTGGATTCATGATGTTCATACCTGTACCGCCAAACACCTCTTTTCCTATTACTACTGTAAAAATCGATGCCAAAGCTACCATCCATAATGGCACTGTAACAGGCATGATCAAAGGTATCAACATCCCAGTAACAAGATAACCCTCATTGATAGAGTGCCCTTTCATACCGGCAAACAAAAACTCGACCGCCAAGCCAGCACCATATGAAACAATAATAATAGGTAATACCTTCTCTAAACCAAAGAGAAAGTTTTGAATCAGTGTTGACTCTTCGCCATATGCGGAGTAATGTTGATAGCCTACATTCCACATACCAAACAATAACGCCGGCATCATGGCAATAATGACTGTAAACATGGTTCGCTTCAAATCAATGCTATCTCGTACGTGCACGCCGTCATGGGTAGTATGATCTGGTACAAACAAAAATGTCTTGAACCCATCGTACAAAACCCATGCTTTTTCAAACTTTCCTCCCTTTTGAAAATGGGGGTCAATACTATTTATTAAATTTTTTAATGCTTTCACCGCACAAATCTTTATATGAATTAAAAATGTTTTTCTAACCTTCTTTTCTCATGACTTCTAGACCTTCTGCTACAATTCGCTGCACAGGAATCTTAGAGGTGCATACAAACTCGCATAGTGCTAAGTCCTCTTCAGAAACTTCATAGATGCCTAACTGCTCCATCAATTCAAAGTCTCTGGCCATGATCGCCTTCAATAATTGAACCGGATAAATGTTCATTGGTAATACTTTATCATACTCACCGGTCACTACGAAGTTTCTCTCCTCTCCATTGTTGTTGGTATCTAGCACATATTCATCTTTCTTCATTATCCAACTGAAGAATGTTCTCGATAAACTTAACTTTCCAAAGCCGGGCAGAAGCCAACCAAGGAACTCCATATCGTCGCCCTCCGGTAAAACTGTAATATGCGTATCATAAAATCCTAGAAAGCCATCTTTAGATGTCTTGCTACCTATCAATGCATTACCTAAAATTATCCTCTTATTGCCTTCTTCTTCAAGATTACCTTCAAGCATACCTTTTAAGGCCGTTCCAACTAGTGCTTTGTAATACTTGGGTGATTTTACCTCAGATCCTGTTAGTGGTACGATACGTTCCGGGATATATTTACCTTCGTTGAAGAGTTTACCAATTATTACGACATCCTGAGGAGCGACATACCAAATGAGCTCTGATCTGTCTTTTATTGGATCAATGTGATGTACTTGTACACCTACATTGCCAGCAGGATGAGGACCATCAAAATAATGTTTTTCTACTCCTGAAACATTTTCAAAAACATCATTGCTCCCGCCAGACTTTAATGAAAGATGTACAGGCACACCATAGGCTTGAAGTACTTCTATACCTTTTTGAAAATCCTTAGCATTATCTTTAATGGTAAAGTGCACATCCGGCGCTAAAGGCGAAGTATCAAATCCTGATATAAATATTGCCTTAGGCTCTTCACTCCTATCAGCAATAATTGAGTAAGGTCGCTGTCTGATAAAATGCCACGCACCCGACTCCATTAATGCTTCAGTTACATTATCCTTGGTAAGTTCTCGAGAAGTCAAATCGCTGAAATCTTTATACTTAATGTCTTTATCAGCCAATATCCTGACCTCAAGCATCTTTCTCTTTGCTCCCCTCACTACTTCTACTACCTCACCACTGACTGGCGAAGTAAACTTCAACTCCTCTCTATCTTTT
>SLDF01000004.1 GCA_007125435.1 Saprospiraceae bacterium | reverse complement strand
TAAATTGATATGTTTATTGGTCACACTAATCAACAACTTCAGTAAGGCTTTTTGCTGTTGCGTTTCTATTTCTGCCAGCTTTCTTTCAGTAATATCTGTTGTTCGGCCAAAAGCTTTGATATGCCCATTAGGCATTTTCTTAGCGAAACCTCTGGAATGTAGCCATTTAATTGATTTGTCCTTTAATACTACCCTATATTCGACCTCTTCGTTTAGCCCCAGCTCTTTTATCCCCTTCTGAAAAGCCTCCATAACAAGAGATAGATCGTCATAATGGATGAATGAGAAAAAGGACTCAAAGCTGTTATTTATCGTTCCAGGTTCTAAATCCAATATTTCATCGACTTGCTTTGTAATAGAACCGGAAAGAAAGTTTCCTTCGCTGTCAATTGCGTACGCCCAAAGTACATCAGATATAGAATCTGTTAACTCCTTAATTCTTTCATAGGAATGTTCCAGTTCTTGTCTGTTTTTATTGTTCTCAAGCTCCAGCCTTTTTCGTTTGTCAATATCCTGAAAGGTACCTATCAGTCGAACGACTTTTTCATCAACCTTCTCAGCCATACCTATAGCTCTCACCCACAATACCTTACCCTGAACATTTCTAAAAAGCAACTCTTCATCGTAGCTACCCCCATCTTTTGATATTCTTTCAAATTCACTCTTCAATTGTTGCCGCTGACTCTCATTTGGAAAGAAACTAAATGCACTATCTCCTCCTGGCTCATAATCATCCGGCACACCATGTATCTGCCTGGTCACCTTTGACCAATAAACACCACCTGTCTCTACATTATACTCCCATCCACCAATTTTGGCAATTTCACTTGTGCGCTGTAAAAGGTCTTTGGTGCGCTTTAATTCTTTTTCATTTTCAATCCTTTCGGTAATATCTGTATGCGAGCCAGACATTCTAATAAACTCACCATCACTGTTTTTTAGGGCTTTTCCTCTGGCATTGATCCATCTAAATGAACCATCCTTATGACGCATTCTTATTGTCACCTGGTAATCGGGACTTATACCACTTAAGTAAGCATTTAAACTTGAATTCATTAGTTCAACATCATCTGCATGCAACAACCCAACAAATGCTTCAAATGTATTATCGACTTCATGCGGCTGATAGCCTAACTGTGACTTCCAACGATTTGAGAAAAATGTCTTATTGGTCACCATGTCCCAATCCCAAATACCGTCATTACTACCTTCGATAGCCAATTCATACCTTTTTGTTGACTCCTCTAATGCAATTTGTGCCTTTTTTAGACTGGTAATATCATAGCTGATCCCCAATAGCCCGATAACATTATTGGAACCATCTGTCAACGGAATCTTGTTTGTATTGACCCATCTCTTATCCCCTTTATTATCAATAAAATCAGACTCACAGTTCAACATAGCCTCATTATTATTGATCACTTCTGCGTCTTCTTGAGTTGATCGATCTGCGACATCCTTTGAATAAAGGTCATAATCAGTCTTACCGAGTATGTCCTCTTCTGACTCAGCACCGGAAAACTCATACTCCGCTTTGTTTGCCAGTACCTTCCTTCCTTTGAGGTCTTTTATATAAATATTCACTGGGAGATAGTCAAGAATCTCACTCCATACAATCCTGTCTACTAGAACATCGGTATCTGAAGCTTCTGCATTCTTTTCGAAGTAGACAATGTATTCATTTTCTTCAATGAAATTGACAGTAATATCATAGGTGTAATCATTGAGCAAATCGATATTGTACGTCTTGGTTGGTACATCTTCAATGTTGCTTTTTGACACTTCAAAGCACTTTCTAAGCTTAGGTATCAAATGACCATCCTTATTTTTTATTATGTTGTCGAATTCGGTTGGGTGAGACAGGCTAAATTCGTTAAGCAGATGCTTATTGGCATATATAAGCTCATATTGACCATTAAATATAGCCATGCTTATTGGTGCATTTTGAAATAGAACTTCAAAACGATCCTTGTTCAGATTGTTTCCGATCATTATAATAGATTGTGTAATGCCTTAACGAATAAGGTATTAATAAATTATCCCGAGACAAATATATAAATATTTCATCTTTTTACACCTTAGATCCAAGGTAATAACATTTAATTACGCAATTACAGTTCCCGCGACAAAATGAATGATTGCATTCTAAAATGTAGTTTTTTTCTGGCATTGCATCAGCGCTGTGAAAGGGTGGCGACGTAAGGAGCCAGACTCTGCGCAGCAATAGCGAAGCAGAGGCCGACCGTCCAGGGAGCCCTGAAACATAGCGACCCGACGACGACAGGAGGAGGGTGATGCCCAAAACGGCAAAATGAAATATACCCAAATAAAGTATTGTTAATCGCTAGAAATCAAGGCAACTGATAAACTAAGAAAGGTGACCATCGGCTATGGTCACCTTTCAGAAACGTGCTTAATGGTGTGAAAATACTACTTCTTTACAACTTTTATGATCCTGTTTGAGTAATGTAAAACATACATTCCCGGGGGCAGATGACTCAAACCTTCTATGGTTCCATTATTCATCCTATGCCGCCCCACAAAAGTGCCAAGCATATTATACATATCAACTTCATCATCATGAAGCGCTAGATTATTTTCAAAGGTTATCCTGTCATCAAATGGATTCGGATAAACCTGTATGTTTTCACTCTCTACAAAACTTGAAGTAGAACTACTTTCATTAATAATACTGTAAAATCTTCCTGAGGTTGGGAAATCCTGCAAAAAAATATTTCCATCCTCATTTTCATCCGTTATAAATTTAAAATCAGGCTGCTGAGAAGCTCCTCCAAGCAACCATGCAGGATAGTGACTGTCGTTATCAAAAAGTCTCAGCCCTACTATTGGCCTTTGACTCCAAGTCAGGCAAAATCTCGTTTCCTCACCAAGTACAAAATTACCATAGTGTATATGGATAGACTCAAGATCATGATCAAGTATGATTTGAAAGTTTAATCTAGACTCGGATGAAACGGTTTCAAACTCATCGCATCCAGACCCGGCATTCTTCCACTCTATAATAGTTTGCCCTTGATTTTCGTCCACAATAATTTCTGACTGAAAAGCGGGATGGTAAAACCTTCGATCGACCATGTTCGTGTAATAGCCAGATATCTGTAGCATGGGAGCCGTCTGATCCTGAGGACTGAGTAGTATATATCCATCAGTACTGATCAATATCCTATCATAAATTGGCCAATCTTCTCCCAGTGAAAAAACATGAGATAAAGTATAGCTATAGACATTTTCATCCCAATAATCCTTCATCTCATCCTGCTCACTTATGACTATACCAGTAGACAGGCCACTATACAGGCGATGTTCTGCTAACAATACCAGATCTTGGGCCGCCAATTGCGTACAACCAATTAATAATAGTAAAAGTAAAAGTTTACCTATGGCATTAAACATAAGGTCAAATTTAGTAAAATAGATGGATTCACAGCGTAGTTTATTTATAGGCTACCTCTAAAAACTCCTTCAGCGGCTGGAACGCAAAATTATACAATTTTGCTGCATGATAATTTTAATTTATACTTCCTTGTTCATCAGTCACGTAGCTAAGGCTATGTTCCTT